>NZ_LFYS01000065.1 GCF_001199495.1 Mycoplasma sp. HU2014
TTACTTCTTTTCTAGTTTTTCTCTTACAGTATGCACTAGCAAAACCCTGTTTTATTAATCTTTTATCTAAATTAGAATATGAAATCTTATAACCAAATTTTTCTTTTAAACAACTATGATAATTTTTCAACGTCAAAAATGAACAACTACTGTTATTGTTCTCTCCTCCTGTTATTTTCATTTCTCCTTGATAAACTTCACCCAAGTTGTATATTGTTTCATCACTATATTTTTGCGCATTCTTGTTATTTACATTTTTATGAGAAAGTATTATCTCCTTTCCGGTATTTATAAAATCAAGATATTCTTTCTTATATCTTTTTATAGTAGAAACAGATTTATTAAATTGCTTTGCTATTGATAAACATGATCTTTTAGGATCCTTTGCAAAGATATCTAATATACATTTTTTAATTTCTGCATATGACTTATTGTCTAAAATAGTAAACATTCTAACCTCCTTTACCAATTATATGTTTTGGATCCAAAACATATAATTGGTAAGGTATCATTTTGTTTGATATTCCAGAATCTATGAACTTACTATTGAAATTTATTTTTATTTATAGTAATATCTTTAGGTATGATACACTTAAAGAAGTATGAGGTGAAATTTATGGCAAGAAAAGATGCATTAACAGGTAAATCAGCATTATCGGGTAATTCTAGATCTCACGCATTAAATGCAACTAAAAGAAAATGAAACTTAAACTTACAAAAAGTTAGAGTGATGGATGAAAAAGGTAATGTATTCAACATCAAAGTTTCAGCTAGAACTTTAAGAACTTTAAAAAAACAAGAAAAATTAGTTTAAAAATAATAATAAGATATGTCCTTTCTAGGTCATATTTTTTTGTTTTATAAGATATAATAATTATTGTTAAGCCCTTTTGGCGGAATTGGCAGACGCATCAGACTCAAAATCTGACGAGGAAACTCGTATCGGTTCGACCCCGATAAAGGGCACCAATAAGAAATCAACAAACTTAGAGAAATCTAAGTTTTTTATATTTATGCTTTAGTATAAAATAATATTAAAGATTAAAGGGTATTAATATGAATTGAAGTATATCAAAAATTAGTGAAAATAAAATAACTGTAATACCTACCAAATTAGGTAATTTTAAAACATTTGCTCAAGCAGTTGATACAGCTGTTAAAATGGCTAAAAGTGAAAAATTATATTTAGATATATTTTCAGAAGAAAGTATTTTATTAGAAAGTTTAAATTACACAAAAACTTTATCCATTCAAGAAATCTTTCAAAAATCATTAAGTGATCTTAAATTAACTTATGCTGAAAAAACAGTAGCTAAAATAGAACTTGATAAGAGAAAAAAAGATTATAAAGATTGTTCTGATTTAGAACAAAAAGAACAATTAAAAGAATTATATATTAATGCTAAATGAAAATATAAACATAAAAAGAAAAGAATTAAATACGCTAAATTTAGATATAAAATGGCTAAAAAAACATTTAAAAAAGACTTGTAGATTATTCAAATTTTTGTAGTTTTACGCTATAAAAACAACAAAAAATGAACTTAACTTTTACTCTATATTTGTTATAATTTTAAAGTTATTAAATGTTATAAAATAACTAATTTTAAAGGGGAAGAACAATTTAAAATGAAACAAAATCAAACTACATCAAAAACAAAAAGGTGATGTATAAATTTTAAAGATATTGTTGTAAATAAAAGATTATTATTAATATTTATTTTAATAATAGCTTCTATTTGTGGTTTATGAGTGTGAACTTTTTCAAAAAGCAATAATACTATAAGTATTGGTGGAAGTGCTAGTGCCGATCCTATTATGCAACAGTTAACAAATAAATATAGACAAAAAGCTGATCAATCATTTATTTACTCATCAACTGGATCTGGAGCTGGTGCTAGAAATGTTATTAATGAAACTTATAGTATTGGTTTTATTTCTAAATTTGAAACTGATAATTCTATTCCTGAAGAAATAAGAAATAATTTAGTTAGAAAAGATCAAAATGGAGATGGAAAATTATTTCAACAAATAGAAGATGGAAAAGTAGATAAAGATGAAACTTTTGAAAAAATAATGAGTGAGAAAAAATCAGAAGATGGAAAGCAAAGTTATCATTCTATTGATTTTGCAAAAGATTCAATTGTTTTTGTTTATAACATTAAAGGTACGGGATTAACTGAAAAAGAATCTAAAGATATTGCTTTTAATCTTGGAGAAAAGGGAACTGTTGATAAGAAAGCTAGTAAAGCATTAGAAAAAGTTTATTCTGTTAATGATCAAACTAATTTAGTTAGCTGATTTGAATTTTACAAAGCTATAACAAATAAAGAATCAAAAAATATAAGTAAAAATGTGAAAGTTACTCCCTATTCAACAAATTCAGGATCAGGAACAAGAAGTTCATTTGAACATATTTCTGGTTTTAAAAATAATAATACAAAAATTGGAACAGCTGTTAATCAATATAATTCAAATGGTGCAATTTTTACTCAATTAGATAAATCTGATGGAGCATTTGGATTTGTGTCAATGGAGTATGCTCAACAAATCAAAAATCATAGTAATTTAAGAGCTGTTATTATTAAGTCAAATGATAAAGTATGAGATATAAATAAAGAACCCAAAAATTACCAGGATTACCCTTTAAATAGACCGTTCATTGCTTTATATAAAATGACAGATGATAATAATAAAAATAGACAAATTTTAGAATTTATGCAATGAGTATCTTCATCAAATGAAGTTAGTTCATCTTATCAACATCTAGGATTAGTTCAAAGATGAAAAAGAAATGATAATTCAAATCAAAGTAATAGTTTAATTAATGAAAACAAAAATCACATAGATCTTTTAAAAAAAAGCTAGCTTAGCACCGAGAGGAAGACATGTTACTTAATAAAAAAGAAAGAAAAAATGATATTGATTTTAAGGTTCCTAAACAACGTAATGGACTAGCATTAAGTTCATTAAAAACAGGAATTTGAGCTTTAACACTATCAGGGATTTTAACATTGATCCTATTAGTGGTTTTTGTTGGATATAAAACAAAAGATATTTTTAGTTTTGAGTCATTTTGAAAATTTGTTTTTGGTAAAAATTGAAATCCAGAAGCTAATGAATTTAGTATTGGTATCATTACATTAATGACAATAATTTTAATGAGTATATCAATGTTATTTGCTGTACCTTTAACTTTATTCACTACATTATTTATTTCAGAGTATTTATCTAAAAAATCACAAAAAACAACAATGACTATTATTAAATTGTTAGCCGGTATTCCTAGTGTTGTTTTTGGTTTATTTGCAAGAGAGCAAATTGGTATTTTATTTAAAGCTATGGGAGCAAAAACAAACGATAATTTAATGGTAGCTTCTCTTACAATGGCATTTATGGCCATTCCTATTATGGTTAGTTTAAGTTATGATGCTATTCAACAAGTTCCTGCTGGTTATAGAGATTCATCATTAGCTTTAGGAATATCAAAAGAAAAAACAACATTTTTAATTGTAAGAAAATCAGCAACTCCAAAAATTATTTCTGCAGTTATTTTAGGAATGGCTAGAGTTATAGGTGAAACTATGGCTATTATGATGATTGCTGGAAATGCCACTGCATGATTTAATACAAATGATGGTCTATCTGGATTTTTATTCTCTTCAGTTAGAACTTTATCTTCAACTATAGGATTAGAAATTTTAGAAAATGCAGGTGCAATTCATGAATCTGCTTTATATGCAATTGGATTATTTTTATTCTTATTAGTTTTTATAATTAATATTTCAATAATGATGGTTTCAAATAAAGATAAAATATCATCAAAAATAAGATTATTATTACATTCTAAAATCCCAAAAAATAAAAAAACAGAATATCTAAAAATATATGATGCTGAATCATTAAACTTGATGATAAAAAATAGAAGTCAAAACCAATTATTTAAAAGAATGTATTCAAGTATTATGTTAGTTTTAATGTGATTATCAACTGCATTTGTAATTGCATTTACATTTTGAATTATAGGAACTACAACAGTTCACGGATTATCAGCTTTAACTAAATATTCTTATGCTTTTGTTGAAATTGAAGGTCAATCAGGAATATTAGCAGCAATGCTTACTACATTATTATTAATAGTATGTACTTTATTAGTTTCTATTCCTTTTGCTTTAGGAGCCGCTATATATTTAGCTGAATTTGCTAGAGCTAAATCATTATTTGCAAGATTTTTTAGATTCTTATTAAATATTACAGCTTCAACTCCTTCAATTATTTTTGGTATATTTGGATTATCAGTATTTATTCAAGTATTAAAATTACCATTTAGTATTCTTTCAGCTGCTCTTACAATGACTATAGTTGTTCTGCCGATGTTAATTAAAAACTTTGAAGATGCAATTACTGGTGTACCTAAAGCATATCGTGAAGCAGCTTTAGCACTTGGTTTAAGTAGAGTTGCAATATTATTTAAAATAGTAATTCCTAATGCTATGGAAGCTATTATTACTGGAATAATTCTAGCTATGGCTAGAATTATAGGTGAATCAGCTCCGATCTATCTAACACTAGGAACAGCAATAAGAATGCCTAGTGAAGGATTTATGTCATCAGGAGCCACTTTAACTACTGGTATTTATATGTTAGCAAGTGAAGCAGGACCTGGTAAAGGTGAACAAATTGCTTGATTAATGTCATTTACAGCTATTGTATTTGTTTTAACATTAAACTTTACAAGTGGTAAAATCTCAGCTGCTTTAGTTGGAACTACTCATAAATCAAAACGTAAAATCAAAACATTATTTATTATGTTATCTAGAAAAGAAACTTATATAAATTCATTTAAATCTACAAAACTAAAAACTAAATTATTCTTATTAAAAACTTTTAAAACAATTATAAAATTAGTAAATATTAAATTATTTATTAAAAATATTTCTAAAACTATAGAAAATAGAAAAGAATATCAGAAAACCAAAAAAAGAGGTGACAAATAATGAACACATCTATTGAAAGAAGAAATTATCAAAAAAAAGAAAAACCAACTGTTATAGAGATTAAAAATTTTAATTTCTTTTATAACAATGGTAAAAAACAATCTTTATTTGATATTAATATGGATATAAAAGAACGATCAATAACTACATTTATCGGACCAAGTGGTTGTGGTAAAACAACTTTATTAAAATCATTAAATAGAATGAATGATTTAATTGATGGTACAAGAGTT
Source organism: Mycoplasma sp. HU2014 (assembly GCF_001199495.1). Taxonomy (GTDB): domain Bacteria; phylum Bacillota_I; class Bacilli_A; order Mycoplasmatales; family Mycoplasmataceae; genus Mycoplasma. The sequence continues at coordinate 5,231 of NZ_LFYS01000065.1, forward strand.
ACTGGTAATATTTTAATTTTTGGTGAAGATATTTATTCTAATAATTCTGATATTACTAAATTAAGAACTGAAGTAGGTATGGTATTTCAAAAACCTAATCCATTTCCTATGTCGATATATGAAAATGTAATATATGGTCCTAAATCTCAAGGAATAAAAGATAAACATGTTTTACATCAAATATGTCAAGAATCACTAGAAAAAGCAGCATTATGAGATGAAGTTAAAGATATTTTACACTCTCCAGCTTTAGGATTAAGTGGTGGTCAACAACAAAGACTATGTATAGCAAGAGCAATTGCTATGAAACCTAAAATCCTTTTAATGGATGAACCGACTTCTGCTTTAGATCCGATTGCTACTTTAAAAGTTGAAGAATTAGTTTTAGATCTTAAAAAAGAATATACAATTGTAATGGTTACACATTCAATGCAACAAGCAACTAGAATTAGTGATTACACAGGGTTCTTTTGAAAAGGTGAACTAGTTGAATATAATAAAACTAAAAAGATCTTTACTAATCCTAAAGATTCAAGAACAGAAGATTACATTTCAGGTAGATATGAGTAGGTGTAAGTTATGATAAATAAAATTTTAGATAAAGATGTAGAACAATTACGTAATATGATCGAAGAAATGATCGAAGAAACTAAAATTCAATATGCAGAGAGTTTTGCAATCATAAGAGATAATAAAGATGTAGAACTTGAAATGGTTATTGAGCACGACAAAATTATTAATGATATGCAAAACCAATTTACTTCAGTTGCACTTTGAAAAATTGCAAAACAAAAATTAATTGCAAAAGATTTAAGATTAGCAATTGGTGGTATTTTAATTACTCGTGAAATTGAAAGAATAGCAGATTATTCAAAATCTATTTCAAAATTCTTTACAAAATTTAAACCAAGTGAAGAACATGAAAATATGATTGTTGAATTATTCCAATTAGTAGTTGATATGCTTGACACTTTTTCTCATCTTTTCCATAATAATCAAAATATTGATACTGCTAAAAAAATTACAGAATTAGAAATTAAAACAGATGCTAAATTTAAAGAATTTTACTCTATTTTAGTTGAACACATTAGAAAAGCTAAAACAACTGATGAAGCAAAAGAAGTAGCTGCACTATTAAGTCAATTAATTAATTTAGAACGTGCTGGAGATCACTTAATTAACGTTCAAGAAATAGTTACATTTATAAATACAGGTAAATTTATCGAATTAAAAGAATATAAATAATTAAAAAAATCCTACGGGATTTTTTGTTTAATAAACAACTTTTATTTATTTTATTTAACTTTATATATTTGTTAAAATTGTTATAGACAAAAAGGAGAATTCTTATGGGATTTTGATCTAAATTAAAAGAAAAAATAACATCAAGTTCATCAGAAAATAAAACAGAAAAACAGACTGAAAAAGAAATTAAAAAAAAGCAAAAACAAAAAGAAAAAGAAAAAAAAGCAGAACGAGTAATGGCTAAATCTGCTTTAGATTTTTCTAATGATATTAAAAAATTATCTAAAAAATATAAACAAGCTGATGATGACTTTTTTGAAGAATTAGAAGAAATATTAATTAAAACTGATATGGGTATGAAAATGGTTTTAAAAGTTTCAAATGCTGTTCAAAAAAAAGTTAAAAATAATTATAGTTTTGAAGAAATTAAAGAAATATTAGTTGAATCTTTACATGATGCTTATACTGATAATGATTGAACTAAAAGTAAATATAAGATTAATTTCAACGATAAAAGATTAAATATTTTTATGATGGTTGGAGTTAATGGAACTGGTAAAACTACTTCTTTAGCAAAAGTTGCTAATTATTATGCAGAACAAAATTATAAAGTTTTAATAGCTGCTGCTGATACTTTTAGAGCTGGAGCCGCTAAACAATTAGAAGAATGAATTATTCATCGATTAAATAATAAAGTTGATTTGATTCAAGCAAATAAAGCTAATGCCGATCCTGCTAGTGTTGTTTTTGATGCAGTTAAAAAAGCTAAAGAAGAAAATTATGATCTTTTATTAATTGATACAGCAGGAAGATTACAAAATAAAGTTAATTTAATGGCTGAACTTGAAAAAATGAATAAAATTATTCAAAACACACAAAAAGATGCTCCACATGAAATTTTATTAGTAATTGATGCAACAACAGGACAAAATGGAGTTATTCAAGCTGAAGAGTTTAGTAAAGTTGCTAAAGTTAGCGGAATCATTCTTACAAAAATGGATAGCACAAGTAAGGGTGGAATTGGATTAGCAATTAAAGATCAATTAAATATTCCTATTAAAATGATTGGAATTGGTGAACAAGTTGAAGATATTAGTTTATTTGATATAGATCAATATATAGTTAATTTATCTAGTGGGTTTATGGAAAATGAAAAATAATATTATTGATAAAACAGTTAATTTATCTAACTTATTTGAAATATATAAACACTTATTAACTGACAAACAACAAGAATATTTCACACTATATATTAATGAAGATCTATCTTTAAATGAAATAGCTGAAGAATTTGAAATATCTAAAACTGCAGTTCATGATTCAATTACTAAAACTATAAAGTTATTAAACCAATGAGAAGAAAAACTTAATTTAAAAGAAAAACAAGATAAACTTATTTCTTTAATAAAAAAATTAGAAAATAATGACATTAATAATTCTGAAATTACAAAAATATTAAAAGAGGTGATTTAATGAAAATATTAATGATAGGTGATGTTTATGCAAGTTGTGGTAGAAATATCTTAGCTGAATATTTACCTAAAATAGTTGAACAACATAATATTGATTTTATTGTTGTAAATGGAGAAAATACAACTCATGGAAAATCACTTTCAAAAAAACACTATGATTTTTATAAAGATTTAAATGTTGATGTTATAACAAGTGGAAATCATATTTTTAAAAATAAGGAAGTTTTAGAATATATAGATTCAACTTCAGATCTATTAAAACCAATGAATATGAGTGTTCATACTCCTGGTAAGGGTTATGTAATAGTAAATAAAAATGATAAAAAAATTGCTGTTGTAAATTTAATGGGACAAAGTTTTATGGATCATTGTGATAATCCTTATAAAGTTATGGATGAATTTTTAGCTAAAAAACATCAATATGACATTCTATTAGTTGATTTTCATGCAGAAACAACAGCTGAAAAAAAAGCTTTTGCTTGAAATTATGATGGAATTATTACAGCATTTGTAGGAACACACACTCATGTGCAAACCGCTGATGAAAGATTATTACCTAAATCAACTGCTTTTATAACTGATCTTGGTATGACTGGAGTTATTGATTCGGTTATTGGAGTTGAACCAGATGATGTGATATTCAAACAAAAAACAGGACTATCTGTAAGATTCAGACCTGCTAGTGGAAAAAGTGTATTAAACGGTGTTATTATTGAAATTGATGATCAAACAAATAAAGCAATAGATATTAAAAGAATATCAATTAAACAATAAAATAAACTTATATGTTAATTCATGATAGAATAAAAATTGTAATAAAACTTAATATTAAATTCTTATTAAGAATCACAGAGAGATAAAACTTGATGAAGTGATGGCAACCTATTAAATTAGGTGCTCAAATAAAGGCTGAAAGGTAACAATAAGATTGTCAAATCAAAACACGGCAATTTTATGTCGTGTTTTTTATAAGGTTATAAGAATTGTATTAAGAATGGGGAGGAAAATATGAAAAGATTATTTACAAGTGAAAGTGTTAGCGAAGGACATCCAGATAAGATTTGTGATCAAGTGTCTGATGCTATTTTAGATGCTTGTTTAAGTCAAGATAAAAATTCAAAAGTAGCGTGTGAAGTATTTGCAACAACAAATTATTTATTAATAGCAGGTCAAATCACAACAACAGCTATTGTTGATTATGAAAAAATAGCAAGAAATGTTTTAAGAAATATTGGTTATACTAATGATGATTATGGTATTAATGCAGATACTTGTCAAATTGATATTAGAGTTGAAGGACAATCTCCAGACATTGCAATGGGTGTTGATTTAGAAAATGATGAAATTGGTGGTGGAGATCAAGGTATTATGTTTGGTTATGCCACTAATGAATCTCAAACATACTTACCATTAGCAATCACAATGGCTCACGAATTAGTTTTTAATGCAACAAAACAAAGAAAACAAGGTCTATTTAAATGAGCAAGACCTGATATGAAATCTCAAGTAACTATTGATTACACTGATATAAATAATCCTAAAATTGATACTATGTTAATGTCAATTCAACATGATCCAGACTATAACGAAGTAGAATTTAAAAAATACATAAAAGAAAATATTATGGATCTAGTTGCTGATGAATTCAACATGAATAAAGATTTTAAAGTTTTAATTAATCCAACAGGTAGATTTGTAATAGGTGGGCCTCAAGGTGATACTGGATTAACTGGAAGAAAAATTATTGTTGATACTTATGGTGGTTATGCACGTCATGGTGGCGGAGCATTTTCTGGAAAAGATTCTACTAAAGTAGATAGATCAGCAGCATACATGTGTAGATATGTTGCTAAAAATATAGTAGCAGCCGGATTGGCTGATAAAGCGGAAATTCAAGTAAGTTATGCAATCGGACTACCTAGACCTATATCTATTTTTATTGAAACTTTTAATACTGAAAAAGTATCATTAGATAAAATTTATCAAGCTGTAGAAGAAAACTTTGATTTTTCTGTATCTGGAATGATTAAAACATTAAAATTACGTGAACCGGTATTTTTCAAAACATCAAAATATGGTCATTTCGGTAAATCTGATTTTAGTTGAGAACAAACTGATAAAGCCGATATTCTAAAGGGGTATAAATAATGTTTTTAGAAGTAGTAGCAACAAGTCTTGCTGATATTAGAAAAATTAATAATTCAAATGCAAATAAAATACAATTTTGTAAGAATTTAGAAACAGGTGGACTAACTCCAAATATTGATGATATTTTAGTAGCTAATCAAATAGCACAAAAACCAATTGATATTATGATAAGAACTTCAGATGATAATTATATCTTTACTGAATATGAATTAAGAAAGCAAATTCAAATGATATCTATGATTTCAAAATTATCTAATATTGATGGTGTTGTGATTGGAGTTTTAAATAATGATTCTACTGTTAATGAAACATTTTTAGAACAAGTAAATAAAGTTAAAGGTAATCTAAAGTTAACTTTTCATCAAGCTTTGGATCAAGTCAAAGATTTTAAACAAGCTTTAAATGTTTTAGAAAAATACAATATAGATAATGTGTTATTAAATGTTAGTGAAAATTTAGAAACATCATTAGAAACTATTAAGCAATTAAAAGATAGTTATCCTAATATTAAATTTTTTATTAACATTGGAATTGATAGTGACATCAAACAATATATCAAAAGTAAAGATTGTGTTCATATATCAACACTGGCTAGAATTGATCAAAATCTAAATTCTGAAATCTCAATTGAAAATATTAACTCATTTAAGGAAAAATAAAAAATGGTAAAAAAAGTAAAAATAATTGGTGCTGGATTAGCTGGTTGTGAAGCTGCGTGATTTTTAGCTAATAACAATATTCAAGTTGAATTATATGAAGCAAAAACTATTAAGCATAATGAAGTTCAAAAAACTGATGATCTGTGCGAGTTAGTTTGTTCTAATACTTTTAGAAGTCAATCTTTATTAAATGCAGCAGGAATTTTAAAAAGCGAGATGAGAATGTTAGGTTCTTTAGTTTTAAAAGTAGCTGATGAGTGTAAAATACAAGGTGATGACGCTTTAGCAGTTGATAGAGTTGAGTTCTCTCAAAAAGTAACACAAGCTATTAAAAATCACCCTAACATAACATTAATTTCTAAAAATGTAGATAGTATTGATGATGAAAATGATATTACTTTAATTGCTACAGGACCTTTAACTACTGATGAACTAAAACAAGATATACAAAGATTAATAGGAAAACAAAAACTATTTTTTATGGACGCATCAGCTCCAATTGTTAAAAAAGATTCGATAGATTTTAATAAAGTTTATTATGCAGGAAGACATAATAAAGGTAAATATATTTGTTGTCCTTTTACTGAACAAGAATTTAATAATTTTGTTGATCAATTAATTAATGCAGAACAAGTTCAATTAAAAGATTTTGAAAAATCAATCTTTTTTAAAGGTTGTCAACCAATTGAACAATTAGCTAAAACAAGTAAAAAGTTACTTTTAAAAGGACCTATGTCACCTAATAATTTATTAGATGAAAATAATCAACAACCTTATGCAGTAGTTCAACTTCGTCAAGATGATGCCAAAGATAGTTTATATAATATAGTAGGTTTTCAAACTAATTTAAAATGACCTGAACAAAAAAGAGTGTTTAGTTTAATTCCAGGACTAGAAAATTTAAAAATCGTTAGATATGGAGTAATGCATAAAAATTATTATATTAATTCTCCTAAGATTTTAAATTTTAAACTACAAACTAAAAGAAAAAGAAATGTATTTTTTGCAGGACAAATTACTGGAGTTGAAGGATATATCGAATCGGCTAGTTCAGGTATTTGAGCAGGTATTAATATTTTAGCTTTTATGAATAATAAAAAACTAAAACCATTATCAAATAAAACAGTTTTAGGAGCATTAACAAACTATATTACAAATGAAAAAATATCTAGTTTAAAACCAATGAAATGTAATTTAGGAATTTTAGATCAAGACAATAAAAACTCACAAGAACAATTTTATTCATATAATAATTCATCTAAAGAACTTACTCAATATTTAAATCAATTAAATGAAATTATGAAAATTAATATAGGATAGGTTAAATTATGAAAATATTAAAATTAAAACCTTATTTTTCTGAAAGATTATGAGGTGGACAGAACTTAAAAAAATTTGGATTTGATATTGATAAAGATAAAAAAATAGGTGAGGCTTGAGTAATTTCTGCTCATGAAAATGGTTTAAGTTATGTTGTTAGTGATGATGAATATAATAATTTAAGTTTAAAAGAATTATTTGAAAATCACAAACACCTTTTTAATAACTATAAAGGTAATTATCCTTTATTATCAAAAATCATAACAGCTAATGATAATTTATCAGTACAAGTTCATCCAGATGATAATTATGCTTTAGCTCATCATAATCAACTAGGAAAACCTGAAAGTTGATATGTTTTAGATTGTGATAAAAACTCTCAACTTATTTATGGACATAACGCTAAAACAAAAGATGAATTAATTGAAATGATCAATAATAATAAATGAGATCAATTTCTAAAAAGAGTTGATATTAAAAAAGGTGATTTTTTATACGTACCAGCTGGTAAAATTCATGCAATAACTAGTAATGTTACAGTTTATGAATTACAAAGATCTAGTGATATAACTTATAGGTTTTATGATTATAATAGAGTTGATCCAAAAACTAATCAGTTAAGAAGATTAGATATTGAACATTGTTTAAATTGTACAACTATTCCAGATTCAACAATTAATATTATTAATAAAAAAGAAGGTTTAATATTTAGTTCTGATGTATTTTCATTATATGTTTTAGATTGTAAAACAACAAAAGAATTTAATATAGTTGAAAAATGTGATTGATTACAATTAACAGTTATTAAAGGTGAGGGTAAAATTAATGGTATTGATTTTAAACAATGCCAATCTGCTATTACAATTAATGGTATTGAACCATTAAAAATAGAAGGACAAATCAAGATAGTTATTTCTTGAATTAAAAATAATGAATAATTTAAATAAAAGTTGAAATGAATTATTTGAAAAATTAAATTTAAATCAAAAAATTAATAATTTAATTGATCAAATTTATAGTGACAAAGAAACTATTTTTCCTAAAAAAGAAGATGTTTTAAAACTATTTTCACTAACTGATTTAAATAATGTTAAAGTTGTGATAATTGGTCAAGATCCATATCATAACCACAATCAAGCTAATGGAATAGCTTTTAGTGTAACTAATCAAGTTAAAGCTCCAGCAAGTTTAAAAAATATTTTTAAAGAATTAAAATCAGATTTAAATATAGATCATTTTACTAATAATTCATTAGAAGGATGAGTTAAACAAGGAGTATTGCTAATTAATACTTGTTGAACAGTACAAGCTCACAAACCAGGATCTCATAATAATTTAGAATGACAAAATATAACTAAAATAATTTTAGAAAACGTTATATTACATAATCAAAATGTTATATTTTGTTTATGAGGAAATTATGCAAAACAAGTTTATGAATCATTAAACATTAAACCTAAACACGTTATTAGTTCAGCTCATCCATCACCTTTTAGTTATAAAAAAGGTTTTGAAAACACTAAACCATTTAGTAAAATTAATAATATCTTAAAACAGTTAAATTTAACAACTATTGACTGAAGTAAATAGTTAACAACTAGTAAGAAAAGGATTTTATATATGAAAAAAATAAATGAAATATCATTAGATAAAAACCCTATTAATGCCATTGTAAGAATTGAAAAAGCGATCATTTCTACAGGAAGTAGTGGTGCAAATTATTTAATATTACATTTAGCTGATGCAACCGGAAGAATTGAAGCTAGAAAGTGAATTGTAACTGAAGATGATAAACAATCATTAAAACCTAATTCTATTATTTTATTAGAAAATACAATAATATCTGAATATAGAGGTGTTTTACAGTTAAAAATAGATGATTATAAAGTAATTGATGAAAATGAGTTAAGTTTTTATAATATTAAAAAAGAAGATCTATTTATATCAGCTCCATTAGATATAAATAGAGAATATAATAATCTATTAAAAATTCTTTCTTCAATTAAAAATGATACATACAGACAAATTACTACTAAATTAATTGAAAAATATAAAGATCAATTTTTATCATTTCCAGCAGCTATGAGTATTCATCATAATGTAACTGGAGGATTATTCTGACATAGTTATACATTAGTATTAAATGCACTAGCTTTAAAACCAAATTACCAATATGCATCAATTGATTGAGAATTATTAATTTGTGGTGCTATATTACACGACATAGGTAAAGTTATTGAAATAGTTGATGTAAGTGGAAGTGATTATAGTTTAGAAGGTAAATTATTAGGCCACATTTCTATAGGTAATGCTGAAATTAATAAAATAGCCGAAGAATTAAATTTATATAAAGATGAATCTAATAACATTAATAGCGATATTACTTTACTTCAACATATGGTATTAGCAAGTCACGGAAAAAAAGAATTCGGATCACCAGTTGAGCCAGTTTTAATTGAAGCAATTATTTTATCAATGTTAGATGACTTGGATGCTAAAGTATTTAAAATCAACGATGAACTTAAAAAAGTTGAATCAGTAAATAATTGAACACAAAGAATAATTTCAGTTGACAATAAAATGTTTTATAAGCATAAAAAATAGAAGCTCCTATAGCTTCTATTTTTATTTATTTAAGAGATTCATAAACAGATTGAACATCTTTCATTTCAACTCTATTTGCACTTAGGTTAAACCCTTCATTTTCTTTATATTTAGGAATAATGTGTTCATGATAGTGAAATACTGATTGACCTGCTATAGCTTCTTGATTTGATAAATAGTTAAAACCTTTGGGATCTAATTTATCTTTTAAAATTTTAACTATTTGTTTTTTAGCAATAGCAATTTCTTGTAAATATTTATCATCACATTCACTAAAGTTTTTAAAATGTTTTTTTGGAATAACTACACAGTGTCCTTCACTTGCTGGTTGTATATCTAAAAAACTGTATACACTATCGTTTTCATAAACTTTATATGAAGGAATTTCATTGTTAATTATTTTACAGAATATGCAATCCATAATTTATACCTCTACTAGTCAAATGTTACTTGATCGTCACGTATGAATTTTGAAATTTCATCAAATAATTCTTGATATTTAACTTGATCTGAATTTAGGTATTGGCTGTATAATTCAGTTTTTGCTGCATTTTTAACATCATCATTATTTGATATTATTGATTTTAATTGATCTAATAATGTTTGTTTATTTTCTGCAGATAAACTTAAAACGTCAACTGAACTTTTATCTGAGTTGTATCAATCAAAAATTGAGTTTTGTTTATCTTTAATATCTCTAAAGTTTTTGATATTGTAATCATAACTTATAAGTGATTGTGTAAAGTTAGAATCAACACTACTAAATAGGTCTTTATTATTGCTACTATCACTTAAGTTTTTAGTCACATCTAAGGTTTTGTATTTAGATTTTTCTATTTTTTTAAGTTTAATTGTTTTTGTTTCTTCATTGTTGTAAACAACTTTTATTTTGCTTTCTCTTTCACCGTTTTTTAACTTAACGTATCATTTATTATTTTTATTAGCTATTTCAACTTTACTATCAGAATTTTCATTAGAAATTTCTTTGATTGTAACTTGTTTTTCATCATTAGCTTTATCAGTGATATCAAATTTTTGACTCATATCTGTTCAAGTGTTTTCTAAGATATTTAAACTATATCCGTTTTCTTTTTCTTTTTGAATTTGAATATCACTTGTTGAGAAAATATCATTTAGATAAATTGGTAATACAAATATAACTTCTTTATTCCCTTTTACATCTGAATCATAACCATTACCATTATTGGTTAATATCATAGGTGTATTTATTTTAGAAACATCTTTTTTAGCATCATCAGATATCTTTAAATCACCGTTTAAACTTTTAATAGTTTCTTTATCGTTTTGAACAAATCCGTTAAATCCTGATAAAGCTAAGAATGGATCTGATCCTTGTTTACTTTCGTTTTGGATTTCTAATCCTATTTGTTGAGGAATTTTTCCTCCTCATCCTTGTTTAAGACTAACGCTAAAACCTTTAGTTGTGATTATTTCATAAATAGATTTTAATGAAAGTTTATTGTTTTTTAATCTTTGACCGTTTACTCAGTATTTATTAATTAATTGATCAATTTTAGTAATATTTTTTGCTTCAGTTGATAATGCTCAAACCATTTTAACATTTGAAACCGTATTAGTTTGTTGGTTAAAGTTTGTTTGAATATTACTAATTAATTGACTAGCACCGTTTAAGATAAGTTTTCTTGATGATGCAGTAGTGTTATCGAAAACATCTTCATATAATTTTGAATCTAAGTATGAACTACCTAATAAGTTTGAGAATAATTTTGATTCAACTCTAGTTTTGAAGTAGTAAGCGAATCTGTATTTCATGATTCCCTCACCATTTGTTTCAAAATTTTTCTTATCTTCATTTTGGTATCATTTGATTGAACTATCATTTGCTCCATTAGTAGATCCCCTACCATTATCACCAACAACGTTAGTATTTGTAATATATTCTTGATCTTTAGATTCTTTTTCATCTAAAATACCAATTCTAAAGTTATTTCCTAAGTTAGTTAATAATTCAATTGGAGGAATTTGGAAAGTACTAATAGTACGAGAATTAAGTAAATCAAATTCTCCTGTCATTTGTCATCTTGATCATTTATTATTTCCATTTTCTTTTTGTTTGAAATATATAGCGTATTTTCCAGCTTTTTCTTTTCCATCAATTTTTAATGTTATCGGGTTTAATGGATGAATTTTATCTCTATATATTTTATCTGTTTCATCAATATCAGCACGTGATTCAAGTCTTTTTGTTGTGTATTCATTAAATAAGTTGAATGTTGCTAAGTTTGATAAAACTTCTTTATTTCTTTCAAATCCAGAATCTTCTGAATATGTTTCATTATTTTTACCTTCTTTACCATCAGAAAGACCTAGGTTTTGGTTTAGTAAAGTTATGGAGTTTTTGTAGTTAAGTAATGAAATTTTTTCATTCATCATATCAATGACTTTATTTTTGTAATCTAGATTTTTATAGAATAAATTACCATTGTTAAAATTAAAGTTAGGATCATTTTGTAAACCATAAATAATTTTACTTGCTAACTCATCAGTAATTGATACATCTTTAAATCTTTGAACTGAACTACATGAAACAGCTGTAATACCAACACCAGAAATAAGAGAAAAAGAACTTATAAAAGTTAATAATTTTTTCATATTATTTTCCCTCGCTTTCTGTTTTTACTACTACATCTGGATTAAAAATCTCCGAGTTTAATAATGCGTTAAATCTTTTTTTGCTGTCTGAAGTTAAATCTATTGCTTGATCTGGAATGAATTTTTTAATATTAGTCACATCCTTAGATTGAGTTTTTCAGTTTTCACAAATTGAAATTAATCATTTTTGGTTATCTGATAAGAATTGACTAATAGCAGAAGTTTTTTCCATTTTTTGTCTATCTAGAATAACACTTGTTACTAAATGGTCGAATTCGGCTTTAATATCTCGTTTTCCTGCTTCGTTTACTTTTTTTTCAGATACTTCTTGTTCAGGAAGTTTGATTATTTTGTTAATGATTTCATCATTTTTAAATACTTTTGAGAATAATCCTAATAGTCAACTTGCTTGTGAACTTAAATTGCTTGATGACATATCAGTTGCTTTAGATACCTCGTTTAAAATGTTTGTATTATAGAATGTTTTAGTTTTTGTATTATCAATTAAAGAAGTGTTAACTAAGAATCTTTCGTAATTGTTTTTGAAATTATTGTTTAAATGTTGAATTTCTACTCCCATGTTTGAAACTGCTGTAGAGTTTTTTAGATCGTTAGATGTTCATGCTCAAACTTTTTCTTCAGTTTTAATTGGTAGTAATACAGGTGCTACAGAATCTTTTAACATAGAGTTTACTAAGTAGGGAACTAAATCTTTACCATCAGAAGAAGTATATAAAGAATCTATTTTTTTCAATATTGCTGTTTGTTTATTAATATCAATTTCATTTTGCTCATCTCTTTTAGGTTTTTGATTCATTAATTTGTAACCATCAACTTTAGTAATATGTAAACCATCACCATCGATGTAAGCGATTATTCCATTATCTTTATTTAATACAGTAAACATATTTTGATTCATGTTTTTACCGTTGTTGATTGCATATCCTAAACTGTTAGCTTTTTGATTAACTTTTTCAAATAATTTAATAACGTTTGCTATTGCAATTTTTGTTTCATCACGATTTTCAAGAGCACTTATTATGGAGTCTGCTTGACTATCACTTATACCTCATTTAGTTAGATTTTGTTTCATTAGCATTTCGTGATCATTTCATTCAAAACCATTTGAACTATTGTTATCTTTATTATTTGTTAAGAAATCATAAACTGAGTATTTAGCTACATTAGAAAATGAAGTATCACTAATTGTTAATAAGTCACCAGTTTTATTAACTTTATGATAAGTGTTTTCTTTATCTCATTGAGTTCACTCACTAAAGTTTTTTGCACTACCTGAAACATTAGCTTTTAAAACGCGATCTGCCCCTCTAAAGATAGTATCAAAACGACTTAATCCTGCAGTGTATGGACCTTCTTTACCATCTTTTTGATCATCTTTTACATAAGCTTTTAAAGTTGCGGCAATTCCTTGGAATCTATTTACAAGTTCTTTTGTTAAATCATTACTAGTTGACGAAGTAGGAATTAATGCTTCTAGTGATAATTGTTTTTCAACGTCTTCTTTTTTCTTAGAGTTTGCAAAGTTAAAGATCAGATCTGACACCATTACTGGTTTTTCTCTATTAAAGTAATTATCGATTGAGAATTTTTGTGAAACAGTAATTGATCCGAAGTTCCCTTTAATATCATCTCTTTTTAGATCTTTTCCATTTAAAACAGGAATTTGTTTTACTATTTTCGATCAAGAACGAGGAGTTAAACCTTCATAGTTTACAAAATTATTTGGACCATTATAATTGTCAACTTCAACTCAGTTTATAAATTCATTTATACCTTTATTTGAATTGTCATCTTTAGATTTACTTGCAAATCTTTTTAGAATTGTTTTAATTCATTTTTCTTCACTATTTTCTTCTTTAATTTTCTTTTGAATTTGTTCTGGTGAACTGTAAGTAATTGAAATATTATTATTATTATTATTTCCAAAATTAACTCCACCAACTGAGTTTACTAAATCTGTAAATGAGCTAACTGCTGAAGTATTTCAATCAACACTATCTTTACTAAAAACTTCTTTAATAGCTTTAGCTAAGTCATCTAAAGTATTTTTATTTTTATAAGCATCAACTTCAGCAAACTTTTTAACAATAGCACTTACATCTAAATCATTAGTTTGAATACCTTTTCTTCATAATGAATTAGAAATTGTTGAGTTAAACATTAAAGTATTTTTTAATCTTATAAAAGCACTATTAGAAGGATCGCTTAAAATATAATCTGATAAAAAGGCATTTTCTAAACTCTTTTCATCTCCTCTTTTAACATTTTTAAATTTATCTTCTAAGAATTTTATATAACCTTTATGATTATCTTTAAACTCGTTTTCTTTTTTATCTTTTAAAGCACTATGAGCAAAACTATATAAACTATTAGGAGTTGATCCATCTTGTTTACCTAAAAGATTTTCAAGTTCAGTGTTTAAACTCTCATCTCAACCACGTTTTTTAGCTTCTTCTCCTGTTGGTAATTTAAATTCTTTTTTGTCAGCAATTCCTTTTAATATTCCTACAGCTAAAGTATTATAAAAAGAGTTAATAAATCCTTCATCATGATTTACACCATTTCATTCTTTATATCATTTTAATAAATCTTTAGCATCAATATCTAAACTACCATCCCCCTTAATAAATTGAGAATTAGTACGCACTTCTTCTTTTTTACATGAAACAACAGCCATTGCTCCAGACATAGCAATAATTGCAGTTGATAACAACGTTATAAGTTTTTTCATTTATTTAACCTCCTTTGTAATTTAAGCAATACAAAAAACTTCTTTCTACGGAATCATCAATAATTATATAATAATATTATGTTGATAACTAATAAAATTTTAAATTCTTTCTGAAATTCTAAAATATTAAATTATTAAAATATTAGTTAAAATTAATAAAACTAGGAGTATTATTTTCTTAAATACCCGAGTTTTACAGTTGTTGTGCTAAATTAAAAAGTGCAACAACTTTTCAATTGTTATTTAAATCTTATAGAGTTCAAAATTTTATCAAATTCAACATCTATCATTAGTGATTTTATTGTGTTTGTTCTTTCATTTTGATCTCATTAGTCTTCTAGATAGCTAAAACTTTTAACAATTTCCTGTTTAACTTGTCAATTTTTGTCTTAATACCCTCTAACGACTCTAAAAATTGTCTTAACAGTTGAATCTTTAAAATTTATCTTATCTCCTTTATCGTAATGTATTCTATAAATATTTTAGAATAACATCGGAAAAAGTAAATAGAAGTAAGATAAAAGATGAAATACCCCTTAAAATCTGAACTTTTCATCTTTTTTATTTATTTGTTGGCATAACAAGTGTAAAACTCGGGTGATATCTTAAATTCTTTAATTTAATATATAACTTAATTGTGTCTTTTGGTAAGGAACTTTTTAGTTATAATTAATTTTGTAAAGATATAAAAAATATCAATCATAGGTAAATAAATTAAAACTTTTTTCTAATACTAATATGAGTAGATAAAGGAAACTAAAATATGTCAGAACGATACAAAATTGCAAAAAAGTCATTAAATGAGATACTAGATCTTGTGATGTGAATTACATTAGATGATGAACTAACTTTAATGTCTAGCAAATTACGTTTATTAGTTTTTAGTAATGCTGATATGACTGAAGAATTAACTTATATTAAAAACAATATATCTAGAGCTAAAATAAAAAAAGAGTTTAGAAAAAATCAAAAGAAACTATTATTAGATTTCAACCCATTACAAACTCCAGATTTAGTTAATGAATTTTTAAATGATCCAAACAATAAAAACGATGTACTTAATTATTATTTATATTATCCTTACGTTATAAAAGTTTATGAGTATCTTAGACCTATTTTTAAACTATGTTTAGAAATAGAAAATAAAATTGATGAAACTGTAACAAGTTATGATAAATTTATCGAATTTTTAAACAAAAAATTTTATAAAGTATACAAAAATTATCTAGATAAATTAGTTTTGTTTTTAAATGAAAATGATGAAACAAAAAAACTTATCAACTTTTTAATTGATATTAATAAATTAGATAATGATGATTTTTCAAATAATCTTAATTTATTAAATGAAATAAAAACTGTATCTGATCGAAAGTTAGAAATTATAAATAAAAAATTAAAAAAACAAAACGATCATGAATTAGTAACTGAACAAAAATATTATTCATTAAGATCAAATTTAATAAAAGATTTGTATCTATGAACTAATATATGTGATAAATCAATATTTTATTACAAATTAAGATATAAACAGTTATACAGTTTTGAAAATGGTGAATGATAATATGGCAATAACACTAGAACAATTTATATTAGAAAAGTTAAAAGTTGATATTTTAAAACAAATTAATTATGTAAAATCAAATACCTTAAATGAAACACGACATCTAGAT
Source organism: Mycoplasma sp. HU2014 (assembly GCF_001199495.1). Classification (GTDB taxonomy): domain Bacteria; phylum Bacillota_I; class Bacilli_A; order Mycoplasmatales; family Mycoplasmataceae; genus Mycoplasma. The sequence goes on from NZ_LFYS01000065.1 coordinate 21,735, forward strand.
TTTCAACCATATTTTAAAGAATTAAAAACAGGTATAAAAGAATCAAAAACTTTAACATCATTAGATTACTTTTTATATAAAACAACACCGTTTAAACAAATAGATGGAACTTTTAGAGTGTATATGTTTATTATCAAATTAATAAGATCGCTTCTTAATAGTTCTTATAATTTAAAAGATGCACCTATTAATAAATTGAAAGATTCTGATTTCGAATTATTTGAAACTGGATTGGTTTATCATGTTAAATTACTTTTTGAAGAAAAATATAATCTAGAAGAAGATGAAAAATATCTATTAAGTAAAACTTTTCTTACTGCTACAGAACTTGATAGTTGAGTTTACAGATTAAGAATAGTTACTGAATTACATAATATTTATTCTAATAAATGATCTAATGGTTTAAAAGATGATAGTGAAAAAGATTTTTTATTAGAATCTATGTTATATTGAACTAGATTAAGCAAAATAGTTGTTAATAAAATTAAAAAACTTGGTTAACAGGAGTGATGATATGAAAAAATTAGTAGCAATTACAGGTGCAAGTAGTGGTATTGGATTAGAATGTGCTAAGTTATTTTCTAGTTTAGGTTATCCTTTATTAATAATGGCTAGAAGAAAAGAACTATTAGATAATTTAAATTTAGATAATTGCATTACTGCACGAGTTGATGTTAGAAATTTAGATGAAATTAAAAATGCAATTAAATTAGCTGAAGAAAAATTTGGTCCAGTTGATTTATTAATTAATAATGCTGGAATTATGATTTTAGATAAATATGTTGATCAAAACATACAACAAAAATATGATATGATTGATATTAATATTAAAGGTGTAATTAATGGAATGGATGCTGTTTTACCTAGTATGATCAAACAAAATCATGGAACTATAATTAACATTTCAAGTGTTGCAGGTAGATATACATATACTGATCATGCAGTTTATAATGGGTCTAAATTTGCAGTTAATGCAATTACAGAACAAACAAGACGTGAATTAGTTAATACAAATATTAGATTTTCTTTAATTGAACCAGGAACAGTTGCAACTAATTTATTAAATTCAACTAAAAAAGAAATTTTAGATGAGCATATGCAATTTATTAATGAAATTGATGGTGGATTAACTGCACTTGATATTGCTAAAACTATTTTATATGTTTATCAATTACCACAACATATTTCAATTAAAGAATTAATGATAGCTCATACTAATGAAACAGAAATTTAGATAATTTTCTCTAACTGTATTGTTAGAGATTTTTAATTTTAAAATTAAAATATAACTAATTTTATAAACAAGTTATTTTCAATTAAATGTATATAATAACAAGTAAAGGAGTTGTTAATATGAAATATAGTTTAGTAACAAATAATTATGATAAAACAAATAGTATTAAAAATGAATTAATAGAATTATTAAATAAAAATAATTTTGTTGAAGATGAAAAAAATCCTGATATTGTTTTTGTAATTGGAGGTGATGGTACTTTTTTAGTAGCCATTCACAAATACCAACATTTATTAGATAAATTAGTTTTTGCTCCAATTAAATTCGGTGGAATTGGATTTTACACTAATAAAAATAGAATCGAAGATCTACAAGAAGCGATTTGTTGTGATTTATTAAAAAATGCAAATATTACTCAACTTGGTTTATTAGAAGTTAATTTTAATGATAAAAAAGTTTATGCAATAAATGAAATTAAAGTTACAAATCATACAAGACCATTAACAACAAAAATTTATATTAATGATGAACTTTTAGAAGAATTTAAAGGAACAGGTTTAGTTTTTGCAACACCAAGTGGATCTACTGGATTTATGAAATCTGCCAATGGTGCAATTATTTATCCTGAAGTGTCATTATATGAAATGCAAGAATTAATGCCAGTTTCAACTAATAAATTTAGAACATTAAATGCTCCTGTGATTTTTTCAGATCAACAACAAATTAAATTAGAATTAGATAGTTTAGATAAAGTTGGATTAAGTGCTGATACTTTTGAATATGATTTAGAATCAAAAAACTTATTAGTAAAATTAAGTAGCAAAAAAATTAATTTATTAAACTTAAGTAAACATAAAATTAGTAAGACTGAAATATTAAATGATATTTTTGTTTTAAATGATAAGACTAAAAGTTAGGTGTTGGTAAATGGTATGAAATGAGAACAATTTGAAAAAAAAGCACTAGAATTTTTAAAAAATAATTTTTCACATCCAAACAATTTTAGTCTAGAAGGTAAATCCAATTCTAATACTAGTGATATATTATATAAAGATCACACAAATAAGTTTTATATAGAAGTCAAAATGCCAATTTCTCAATCAGGTCAATTTGTTTTGAATGAAGATAAACAAAATAAGAAGTTTATATATTCAGATAAAAATAAAAGTAAATTAAATGAATTTTCAGAAGAAATCTTGACTTATATGAATGGTAATTTTAGTTTCTTTTCAGAATATAAAAAAACTAAAGCCGAAATATCTTTAGATAAACAAATATTTTATAACTGAATAATTAATTATTATGAAAATAAGAATGTGAAATTCATTATCACATTGTATGAATCAAAATATATTATTTTTCCAATTTATAAATTATCTTCTTATTTTAATGTGTTTGCTATTTATAGAGAAAAACAAAGTGGTTCAAGAAGATTGAGTATTAAGAATTTGGATGATTTTAAAAAAGCATTACAAGAAAATCAAATAAAATACACTTTCGAAGATGTGGATATCAGAAGTGAACAAGATTTGGACAATCTAGTTATTAGAAGCGAAAATAATAGATATCTATTGAAGTGGAAAGATGATCGATATGATATTAGACATCTTTCAAATATAAGAAATTCTAATGTAATTTTTAGTCTAAAATTATTTAAAAAATTAGATGAAAATATGTTGAAAGAAGATTCGAAACACTTCGAAGATACACTTAAAAAAATAGCATAATATTTTTTAAGATTAGATAAAATTATATTCATGATTTAAAGCTTTAGCTATATTAATTGTTATATATTGTAAAACATCAACAACTACAGAATTTCCAAATTGTTTATGTGCTCGATTAAAAGAATTATCTATTTTATATCAATCAGGATAACCCATTAATCTAGCACATTCTCTTGGATGAAGTTTTCTTGTTTTTCCATTAACAAGATAACCTCCAGTTTTTGAAAAAACTCCACCACCATTTGCAGATAGTGTGATAGCTGTTCCTTTAACACTATAAATTCTTTCTCCTTGTCCACCTTTACCAACAGTTCCAATTCTTATAGACTTAATAGAATTAGTATTTGAAATTTCATTTTTTAAAGTTAAGTCAGATCGTTTTATAACAAGTTTTTCAGTATCTTTATCTTCTAATAATATATCTTCAACAAATTTATTTAATTTGAAAGGTTTAGGAAAATTAAAAGAGTTAATATTTAAATCTTTTCTAAAACAAACAATATAAATTCTTTCTCTTTTTTGTGGGACTCCAAAATCTAAAGAGTTTAAAACATCACTATAAAAATCATATCCTAATTCATATAAAGTATCTTTTACTACTTGAAGAGTTTTTCCATTATCATGAAATGCAAAATTCTTTACATTTTCTAAAAAGATAACTTTAGGTTTTTTTTCTTTAACTATTCTTGCTACATCAAAAAATAATGCACCTCTTGTATCATCAAAACCTTTTTGTTTTCCACTTATTGAAAATGCTTGACAAGGAAAACCGGCACATAAAATATCGTGATCTGGAATATTTGATTCATCAACTAAAGTAATATCATTATCTGGATAATCATTAAAATTGCTTTGGTAGACCGCTTTTACATGTTTATCTTTTTCATTTGAATAAACACATTTTGCTCCTAGAGATTCTAATGCAAGTCTAAAACCACCTAATCCAGCGAAAAGGTCTATAAATTTAACATTTTTTAATTGCTTTTCTTTTATGTTTATCATTAGCTCTCCAAAGTGTATATAAATATAAAATAATTATATTAAATATCTAATAAGTATTTAATATAAATTCATACAATTATAGTTAATGTGTTTTAGTCATTAAAAGTTTTGTTTTTATTGCAATATCGATATATAAAAAAGACAACTTCGTTAGTTGTAATGGTTCTATTTTTTTTATTTCTCCAGGTCATAAATTTGTAGGAACGGCCGGTTAGAACCTGTCCGCCTATATCTATAAATATAAAATATTTACATTATTAATATTTTATAAAAAGCTTAACATATAAAAGTCTTGAATATATGATCAAGCTAAATAGTTATCTAATAGTTTTTTTGACCTATTTATTATTTATTTTCTAGCAATACGAGTCATTCTTTAACTTACCTATTGATTTATATATATATATATATATATAATTAAAGAAAATGAAGTCAAAAGATAAGGAGATATTACAGTGAAAAAATTATTAACAATTATAGGTTCATTAACCATGATTGCATCAACTGCTTCAGTTGTTGCATGTAAAAATTCAACTACACAAAAAGAAAAATATGAAAATGAAAAATTACTTGAATTTGCTAAATTTGTAATTGAAGAAAAATTTGAAATAGATAATTTAGATAAATATATTGAAGAAAGTGTAAATAAAGAAATTAGTGAAATTAAAGCTAAAGTTGAAGAACTATTTACTCAAAAAACGATGTAGAAATCAAAAAAATCTTAAATGATCAAATTAATACTGCTAAAGAAGTTTTATTACACAAAACAAATGAAGAAAAACAGATGATTGAAGATTTAGTTAAAGAAGTTGAAAAATTAACTAATATTAAAAAAGAAGAAATGTTTAAAGATGATAAAGTTGAAGAAAATAAAGCAAATGTTTTAGAAATATTAGAAGATATCATCTCATTAAACATAAGTTCAAAGATTGAAAAAGATAATGAAATTAAAATAAATAATGCTATAAAACAAATTAAAGATTTAGTAGATAACAAAAAAACAAAAGAAGAAATTTTTAATCAACTTTCAAAAATAACTAGTAAATCAGTTAAAGATTTAAATGAACTATTTAATAACCAATAATAATTTATAACTCTTTTAAAGAGTTATTTTTTATTTTAATTTATAAATTTTTACAACCGTTGCTAGCAATTATGTAAATTTATTGAACAAAAAAAGAATAAAGTTAAGTACTGCAAAAAGTAAAAATCTCTTGGCTGTACTTATTTAAATTCAAAATATATTTTCGATTTAGAGAAGGATACAAACTTATGAAAAAATTATTAACAATTTTAGGATCAGTTGCAATAGTTGCTACAACTGGTGCAGTTGCGGTTGCATGTAATAAAAAAGTTTTAGTCTAATACTATACATTTAATAAATCAGCAAGGTTTTGAACGTATTTCAACATCTTGCTTTTCTTTCATTCTTTACCACTTATCTGTTCTATTTTATAACTTCTTAAATATTCTATTATTTGTTTGAAAGAATAATTTTTGTGCAAGTCCAATTTAATAAATTGGTTCTTAACACGTGTTCCAATTATTAATGATAAGTAGTTTATAAATTCAGTTGTATAAACTTTCATTTCAGAATGAACTCTGGTTTTTGATAATTCTAAAATGTTTTTGTAAAAATTGAACATTTCTTCAATCTCTCATCTTTGATCATAAAGTGTGTATACATCTTCTAAACTCAAATCTACATTTGATTCAAAAGCAATTGTTCCAAAATATTCTTCTTCTTTTTTGAATTCAGAAATATCAAAATTATCTTTTCTTAAATGTCTTTGATACCTACCAATACTTTCTTTTCCAGCAATTTCTAAGTCTTTAAATAAATA
>NZ_LFYS01000066.1 GCF_001199495.1 Mycoplasma sp. HU2014
AATTTACTCAGAAGAAAAATTTTATTAGTCGAACTTATAAAAAAGGTGTTTATGATGAAAAAAAACTATTGGAAAAAGAAGATCTTTTTGGACTAATTATTTTTGAATGTAATGGAGATTTAAACATAAAAGATATCTACATCTCATACAAAAAGAGATGAGAAATTGAGTTATTATTTAAGCAATTTAAAAATGTACTAGAACAAAACGAAGGAAATGTTCAGGGAAATTACAGAATAATAGCTACTGAATTTATTAATTTTTTATCATCTATAATGCTTTGCAGAATAAAAAATTACTTACTTGAAAATGGTGTTTTAGAAAATAAAACAATTGGTCAAATTTTTAGATATTTATCAAAAGTAATGAAAAAAAGAAAACCAAGAGTAAGAGAAGAGTGAGATGATGTTGAAACATTAAAATATATTAAAGAACTTATTAAAGTTTTAAAAATATAGTGTCTGAAATTGGGAATTTTTTAGTGTATATTTTTGGAATTCTTTACTTGATCTTATACATTTTAAGGTTATTTATAAAAAACTGCTTAATTTTCAAGTTTTTCTATAGTCATATTAGGTAGAACTTTTATATTTCATTTAAATTTCTTAGAGTTCTTTCACTGTTATATCATTCAATGAAATTTTTAATACTTTCCTTTAGTTGACTAAAAGTTATTTCCTTTACTTTCTTTTCAAAATTAATAAACATTTCTGATTTTAAGATTGAAAAGAAATATTCAGATTCTCTATTATCTAGAGAGCTACCTATTCTGGACATTGAAACAATTCCACCTTGTTGTTATATATACTCAAGATATTCTATTGATGAATATGATGCACCATGATCTGTATGAATGATAAAATTCTTAGGAAATTTTGTTTTTCTAAAGTGATTCATGACCAAGTTGGTGTCGTTATGTATAGATAAATTATAGCTAACAATTTTCTTTGTTCTGTGGTGAATTAAGATAGACAAATAAACGTGTCTTCCTTCTACGTCAATTGGAGCTGGAATATAACGCATAAATATCATTTAATTGGCCATTATAATCCCCTATTAGCGATGTTTGGATAATATACGTTAGTGTTCTTTGATTCTCGTTTTTTCTTGCACGTTATTCTTATATGACAAAATAGACCTAATTTGTTCATTGCTCTACCTAGTGTTGTAGGGTTAATAATGTGCCATATGTCTTAAAAATATAAGCAGAAAGTCTTTCTCTACCGTATCTTCTGCTTTGTTTTTCAAAAACTTCTTTAATTATTTCCGCATGTTTTACAGATTCTTTATTCTTACTATTTGATTGTTTTTTAAGCTTATAGTAAAAAGTTGACTTAGGTAAACCAAGAATTTTCATTATCTCTTTGTTGGTGATATTTGCTCCAAATTTCTCCTTAATTTTTTCTATCAATTCATCTAAGTTATCAACCTTATTTTTCTTTAAAATCTCTTCTTTAAAAAGATCTGTTATTAACCATTCTAAAACTTCAGGATCAATAATATTGATCACTTCATTTCTTTCTTTGTCATATTCTTCTTTATTCTTTTTAGGACTTCCTGATCCTTTACTTTTTTAGGTGTTTTTCCTGTTTGTGACTCTTTTAGTTTTATACCTAAATCATAGTGTCTATATTTTCCAGATAAATAATCTTTGTGGTGCTTAAATACTTCTAACCACTCACTTACACGTGGGTTTTTAAACAAAATGAACCTTTAAATTTTTAAGTTATAATAATCTTATCAAAGGAAATTAGAAAATTAAACTAATCCAATAAGCCTAATTTTTCTTTGAGTTCGAATGATATGCGAAAACATTCATTCTTAACACCTGAGACAAGTCCTGATAGTTCATCGACTACTTCACTGGGCAATCCACTTGGGTGTTTTTTAATGCTGTTAAGAGTCTTATCTAATACAGTATGAATTCATCTCGTTTTATTTATTGTTCCTAGGGTTTTTAAATCATGTTTTCTTTCTTCATCTAATTGTTTTCTTTTTGCTATATCAGCTATTCCTCAATCATGAGATCCTTTTTCTAATATTTCAGCTTTAAAACGCATAGTTTCTGTTCTAAAGTAGAACTTCTCATCTGCACCTATAACATCTCATCTGCACCTATAACAAATTCAATACTTTCTTTTTTGTTGAACTTATATCTCTTCCCATTTTCATCAAATGCAGCATAATAATTTTTTTGATATTCCACCACTCCATTCATAATTTTTCTTTTAATAGGTATGTCAAAGAAGGATTCAACCGCCTCATTTTCTAGTTTTCTAAAAACGCTTTCTTTTTCACGTATTTTACATATACTGTTTAAATATTCAATCAATTCGTCTTTTATAGCATTAGCTTCTTCAATTGTTTTTATATTCTTTTGTTTAAAATAAAAAGGAACATTCTTTTGCACTGTATCTCATTTTCTTTCTATGTGTGGCTTTGCATTAGCGTTTGATGAAGAAACAACTTCTATACCCCTTTTTTCAAGCTCTAAAGGCGTTCTAGGGTTGTTTATTTCGTCTTTCTTAAAGTTAGCTCTATTATCAGTAATTATTCTCATAGGATAACCGTATTTTTGAAAAACGTTTTCAAATATTCTTTGATATGAATTCAGAGATTCTTCTTGACTCTCAAAATAAATGTCTAATACTTTATTAGTTCCAACATCAACAACAGCAACACATGTTGCAATTGTGTCGTTTTGAAAGTAGTAGTGAGTACATCCGTCAACTTCTAAAACTTGTCCAAATTTATAGTTATTAGCCGTTGCTAATCTATGTTTTTCTACTACTTTTGGTGTGTAAAATACCAAGTCTTTGCTGTACTTAATAATTTTGCTTTCTTCATTTTGTTTTCTTATTTTTTTTACTTCTTTTCTAGTTTTTCTCTTACAGTATGCACTAGCAAAACCTTGTTTTATTAATCTTTTATCTAAATTAGAATATGAAATCTTA
>NZ_LFYS01000067.1 GCF_001199495.1 Mycoplasma sp. HU2014
GCATAATAACATCTTTTAGTGTTGTTGATCTTGTAGTAGAACAATTATCAAAAATATCAAAATAATCAAAGAGTTTTTCAATAATCTCGTAACCTTTATACCTTTCTATAACCTCTTTTTTCAATGATTTTTTCTCTTTGAAGATTTCATCTAATTTTGTTTTAGCTTGTTCTTTTGTTCAAGATAGTGGGAAGTTTTCAATAATTGCTTTAATCACAGTTAGTGGATCATCATGATATTCTTTCAATTCATGTAAATAACCATAACCGAATCTGAATTCAAACCCCTTGTTATCTCTTCTCGGCACCCCAATTGATAAATATTCACCCTTCTTAACTCTTGCTATTGATGTTCTTCATTGTCTTTTTGTATCTTTTCTTGACTTTTTCATATTTCTATTATATCATATTTAAGCATAAAAGTATAGATATTTATATTTTTTTATAAAAAATATAGCTAATAAAAACGTGCTGTTTTTGTAACTAAGTGGGAAACGTAGGACATTGTTCAAAATTCGACATTTTGTATAGTATTATGGGGTATAACTTTTATATTATAAAATGACAATAATATATTAAGACAAAAAAATACCACAGCATCTCTTCTGTGGTACCATAAATGAAAGTTCAAGTGCATTTTTATGCGTATGAATTTTTTAATAAATGTTTAAAAATACTTTTATATTTTTTTCAATTAATTTATTTAGTTGCATCAATAAATATTTTCATTGTCTTATTATCTGATGCATTGATAAATGTTTCATAAGCTTGCATCATATCTGAAAGATTAAATCTATGTGTAATTAAATCTGAAACAGGTAATTTTCCAGTTGAAACAGCATTAATTAACATTGGCAATGTATTTGTATTAACTAATCCTGTTGTTAATGTAATGTTTTTAATTCATAGATTTTGAACATTGAAATTAACTGGTTTTCCATGCACACCAACAATTGAAATATTTCCGCCTGCCTTAACAATTTGCTGACAAACATCTCAAGTTTGAGGAATCCCTACTGCTTCAATTGCAACATCAACACCATCTTCTCCAACAATTTCTTTTAAATTATCAAATAATTTTTCATTTGGTACTAGTGTATGTGTAGCCCCTAATTTTCTAGCCATTTCTAAACGATTTTTATCTAAATCAATTACGATTAGATGCCCTGGTGAATACAATTGGGCAGTTAATAGGGCACCCATCCCTACTGGTCCAGCTCCTATAATTGCAACAGATTTTCCTGGACTAACATGTCCATATTGCACACCAATTTCATGACCTGTAGGAAGTGCATCTGATAGCATAACTGCAATTTCATCGTTAATTGTTTGTGGATATTTGTATAAACTATTATCTGCAAATGGAACTCTTACATATTCAGCTTGTGTTCCATTGATCATATAACCAAGTTTTCATCCACCCTCTGTTTCACGACAGTGTGAATATAATTGTTTTCTGCAATTATCACATTTTCCGCAAGGAGTAATACATCCAATTAAGACCTCATCACCGACTTTAACATTGGATACGCTTTCTCCAACTTCTTCAACAATTCCGATTCCTTCATGTCCTAAGATTCTACCACTTGCTACTTCAGGATTTTTTCCTTTATAAATTCCTAAATCAGTTCCACAAATTGTTGTTCTTGTTACTTTTACTATTGCATCTGTAGGTTTTAAAATTGTTGGTTTATCAACTAATTCAAGAGAAATATTATGTTCCCCGTGATAAACTAAAGCTTTCATTTTCATAATTTATATTTCTAAACCTCTTCTTTATATTTTTCTTACATTTCTTACATAAAAATTATAATGTATTAGTGACTGAATTATTTTATTCTTTTTTTGTTGTTCAATATTAACCATAGACAACGAGTTGGTAAAAATATAAACCACTGATACGCGTTTTTAGGAGTCTCACCCACTCTCCAATTCCTAACAGGAATTAACAATATTGTAACACATAAAATGCTCATTTAGATAAGACATTCTAATTTTATGTGTTTACCCGATAGCTTATAATATTAATTCAAATAATAAAATTTAACCACAATTAGAAAATAAAAAACTAAACAATGGAGAGTTTAGTTTAATAATTAATCTACTATTTTAAAAAGATCTTTAACTGATTTTTTCTTAGCTTTCTTAGCTTTTTTTTGCTTTTCTAGTTCTTCTTCTTTAAGTTGTTTAATGTCTTTTTTAGTTAATTTTTTTAAAGCATATTTCATTTTTTCATGTTCTCATTTATTTAAATTTTCTTGAACAGTTTTTTGAACAAATCTAGTTAGATCTTCAGTTTTTAATGAAATATGTTTTGAAGGTAAAATAGGTTTTCCAAAAACAACTTTGATTTCAACTCTTTTTGGTCTGTCTTCTGCAAATACTTGATAAGAGTTGATAATAGAAACAGGAATAATTGGTGCGTGTGCCATTTGAGCAACTTTTAATGAAGCAGGATGGAATTCATTCATTTCTTGAGATTGACTTCTTGTTCCTTCAGGGAAAATTACTAATGATCTTTTGTAATCTACAACTAATTCTCTAGCTTCTTTAAACGCTTCTAATGCACTTCTAGGACTATTTCTATCTAAAGGAATACAATCAATTAATCTTACAAAATTTTTGAATTTTTTGTCAGTTCATAATTCCTGTTTTGCAATAAATGCTAATGGTTGTTGTTTTGAGAAATTATTAATTGCAATTAAAATTGCAGGATCAATATTTGATTGATGGTTAACTGCTAAAACAACACCTTTATCTAATCAGTTTTCAATTCCTTCAACTTTAATATCAACATCTAAAACATATAATAATTTGTTTACCGCTTTTTTAACTCATGTGTAGCAATATTCTTCAGTATAAGTGTCAGGATATTTTCTATTTTTTCTAACAATTTTTGAAGCTTTTCTTTTTATGTTTAATAAAGGAGCTCACATGTAAAGCATTTTTCATTTATTTAAATGTAAATAATCTTTTTTCTTTTCTTTTACAGCCACAGTTGAAGTTTGTTCATTTTCAACAACATTTGTTGTTTCAACTTTAGTTTCAATAACTTGTTCAACTTTTTTTGGTGCTGATTTAACAACTTTTTTATCTACAGATTTAGTCGCAGTTGATTTTGGTTTTGTTGAATTTTTAGTTGTACTAGATTTTTTTGTTGTAGCTTTTGTAGTTGTTTTTTTAGTTTCAGTTTTAGTTGTACTAGTTTTTTTAGCAGGTGCTTTTTTAGTTGTAGTTGACTCAGTTTTAGTTGAAGTACTTTTAGTAGTTTCTTTAGTTTCTTGCATTATTTTCTAACTCATCTTTCTATATAAAATTCTTCATAATCTTCTTGAGAAATTTTATCAAATTTATTTACATCTAGATCAACCATATAAGTATCACCTTGATAATCTTTTTTAATAATTGATCTAATTATTTCATCTGCCGAATCTAAGAATAACTCATAAATAATTTTACCACCAATTACAAATATTTCATTTTCTTGATTTTTAGCATATTTTTCAATTATAGGTTTTGTATCATTTATAATAATCAAATTATCATACTCTTTTTCTAGATCTTTATATTTATCAATATTAGTTGTTAAAACATAATTTAAGTGATTTTTTAAAGGTTTATAATTTAATGAAGCAAATGTTTTTCTACCCATTACTAAATCTTTTTTTGTTGTAGTTTTTCTAAAATGTTGCATTTCTTCTTTAATATCTCAAGGAAGTGTATTATTATTACCAATCACTCCACTTTTAGTTTGTGCTCATATTAATTTAATCATCAGCTCTTACCGCCATTCCTACTGAATATTTTTTTTCATGTGATATAGATATAGATATATTTTTCAATTCTTCATTTAAAATAATAGGTTTAGAATTTATGTAATTTATATCTATTTTATTCATACTAATAACTTCATCTAAACTTTTTATAATAGCTTCTTTAACAGCTCAACGACCTGAAACAAATTCTCTTTTTTCAGCTTTAGTTTTAGTTTTAAATATTTTAATTTCGTTTTCAGATAATATTTTACAAATAAAATTATCATTTAATTTAATTCTTTTATTTTCAACAATATCTATTCCTATTTTCATAGTTCACCACAATTTCTATTAGTAAAATAAAAACAATCTTATTGATTGTTAAAAGCTTTAATTACATAGATATTATAACCCGAGTTTTACACTTGTTATGCCAACAAATAAATAAAAAAGATGAAAAGTTCAGATTTTAAGGGTTTTTTCATCTTTTATCTTACTTCTATTTACTTTTTCCGATGTTATTCTAAAATATTTATAGAATACATTACGATAAAGGAGATAAGATAAATTTTAAAGATTCAACTGTTAAGACATTTTTAGAGTCGTTAGAGGGTATTAAGACAAAAATTGACAAGTTAAACAGGAAATTGTTAAAAGTTTTAGCTATCTAGAAGACTAATGAGATCAAAATGAAAGAACAAACACAATAAAATCACTAATGATAGATGTTGAATTTGATAAAATTTTGAACTCTATAAGATTTAAATAACAATTAAAAAGTTGTTGCACTTTTTAATTTAGCACAACAACTGTAAAACTCGGGTTATAATATAGAAATATTATTGGTAAATAAAAATCAGGTTAACTCCTGATTTTTAATTTATTTTAACTTCTAATTCAATATCTGGTAATTGTTCATATTCTATTTTAGCTGCATCAAGCATTCTTCTTGAAGCAATATATTCTTTTTGATCATGATATTTATCTAAAGAATAATAGACTTTTTTAATTCCTGCTTGAATAATTATTTTTGTACATTCATTGCAAGGAAATAAAGTGACATATAAATCACAATCAGTTAAATTAGTTCTAGCACTAACTATAGCGTTAACTTCAGCATGAGCAACATAAGCATATTTCAAATCAATTCATTCAGCACCTTGGCGTTGTCATGGAAATTCATCATCGCTAACTCCTCTTGGAAAACCATTATAACCTGTTGACATAATTTGATTTAATTTATTAACAACAATAGCTCCAACTTGAGTTGTAGGATCTTTACTTCTCATAGCACTAGCTTTAGCAATTAACATAAAATATTGTTTTCATGTTAAATAATTTTGACGCTTTGACATATTAAAATCCTGTTATTCAATTACCAGCAGCATTAAAGTTTCCGTCTCATCCGATTTTATTAGTAATAGAATTTACAAATTCTGTACTAAATCATTTATTTTTAATGTAAAAAGATAAAGCGTTTAAAATGTTAGGATCAACAGCTGTTGTAAATTTTGTAATCATTATAAATACAATTGGAATAGTAATGATAGATACTATTAATGCAACTTGGATTACTTCCATTCATTTTCAATCTCTAAACTCGGTTTTTAGTAATCCTATAAAACAACTACCTAAAACCATACCAACACCTGTAATTAATAATGAACTTAATCCATTTCCAAATAATAATGAAAATAGAATTAACATTATAATGTATTTTCAACCTTTAGATTGACTGAATTTTGCTACAGGAGTATTTTTTCCTGATGAGTCTGTTAATAAAATTCCTAAAAAGATTCCTATAGTACTTATAATTCCACCAGTATAAGTTGCTGGTAAAACACAACTTGCAAATAACCCTAATACTAAATAACTTAAAAATGAACTAGTAGCGAAACTTAAAGTTTTTCCTATTGAAATTTCACACATCTTAGATATATTGAAAAACATTGATCCTAAAATAAGTAGAATAAGAATACTTAAAAATGGTGATCCAATTTGTTGCATAGGAGCAAATCCATAAGTAAACACTCTTCATCATTGACCACCTAAAATTGTCAGATTTCAGTTAGTAGCTCCAAACACTAATGAAAGAGTATTTGAACTAATTTGAGAATTTTTTAATAAATAAGGAGCAAAAAGTTGAATTGATCCTGGAAGTAAAACTAAAAGAATTAAAACGATTCAAGAAAATGTAATTTTATTTGATTTAATGCTTTGAATAAATTTATTAAGACTTTTTAAATTTTCTTCAAAACTATTTTGTTCATTCAATTCTTCTTTAGTTTCTTGTTGTTGGTGTTGATTAAAATCTAATAAATCACTTTTTTCAAAAAATGGTTCTAAATTATCTTTTAAATTTTCTATTGATGAATATAAAATCTTTTTATTTTCATGTTCAATAAGATCGTTATTTGCGTTTTGATCAACAACAATCATAAAAACTTGAACAGTTTGATTAACTGCTTTTTGCATTTTTTGAATTACGTATTCTAATTCTTTATCAGCAGTAATGTTTTTATCGAAATTAATAACAACTATTTGGAATTTATTTGAAGAATTATATAAATAACTTATTTTAGAACTTACTTTTGATTTTAATAATTTAGCATTGTAATTTTTAATAAAGAAGTTTTCTAAAATCTTTTTATTTTCATTCATTTTAAACACCTCCTAATTCTTTAATTTTATCATTAAATTCATCAGGTAGTTCTGCAATTACTTCAATTACTTTATTTGTGATTGGATGAGAAAATGATAATTTATATGCGTGTAGATATTGTCCAAACTCAGTAGTTTTTTCACTTAATCTTCCATACACAGGATCATTTATAATAGGGTGTTTAATGAAATTAAAATGTACTCTTATTTGATGTGTTCTTCCAGTTTCAATATTACATTTAACTAAAGTAGCATTATCAAAACGTTGAATAACTTCAAAATTAGTTCTAGCATGTTTTGAATTTTTAATTGTAACTGCCATTTTTTTTCTATCATTTTCATGCCTTCCAATAGGAGCATCAATAATACCTTTATTTTTAGCAATTACACCTCAAACTAAAGCATAATATTCTTTATAAATTTCGTGATTAGTTAACATTTCAGTTAGTCTTTTATGAGCTTTGTCATTTTTAGCAATAATCAATAATCCTGTAGTTTGTTTATCTATTCTGTGAACTATTCCTGGTCTTAATTCTCCATTAATTGATGATAGTTCAACTCCACTTCTAAGTAAGGCATTGACAATAGTATTATCAAAATTACCAGCACCTGGGTGAACTACAATATTGTTTTGTTTATTAATAATTAAAATATCATCATCTTGATAAACAATGTCTAAAGGAATATTTTGAGCAACAATATCAGTTGGTTTTGGATCATCAATATTAATAATTATTTCTGAGTTTGGTTTTACTACAAAATTATTAGCATTAATTATTTCACCATCAACAATAACATTACCTTCTTTGATTAATTTTTGAATGTATGATCTAGAAAAATTTTGATCAACTAATAGTTCAACTAAAAGTTTATCTAATCTATTTGTTATTTCTTTAGAATTTAAAATTATTTGTTGCATTCTTCTTCACCTTTTTGTTTTTTTGATTTAGTTCTAATAAATTGAATAAATTCTATTACTATTGCTAAAATGCTTAATCCAATTCCAACATTAACTCATAAATCAGCTAAGTTGAAAATGTAACTAGCATTAACTCAAGACATATCTCATATTAAAAAGTCAATAACTCCACCAGGTTTTAGATTTTCACTTAAAGGAGCTCATGATCTAGCAATTAAATTTGCAAAAGATCCAGATAATATAAATACTAAAGCAATCAATCATTTTTTATTATTTAAGAATATAAAAAATATTATCAATAAAAATGTTATTATGCTTGCTAGAGAAATTACTAAGTATTGTTTATCTTCTAATCCACCATATGCCATACCTAAATTAATTGTATATCTAAGTTTTACAAATCCTGGAATTAGATTAGCTTCTTGGCCTAAGCTAAATTTATTTGCAACTAAAATTTTAGTTACCCAATCACAAGCAATTAGAAATATTAAAATAGGAGCACAAACAAAAAGTTTAAATTTTCATTCAAAATTATAATTTTTTAATTTAACTTTTCATTCTAATATTTTGTCTTTAAATAACATATTTTTCTCCTACTATAAACTTTCAACTACTTTGTTACATTCAATACAAATTTCATCATCAATTAAATTATCAAATATTTGTCAGCATCTTTGACATTTCATACCTTGTTTTTGTTCAACTTTAATTTTACTTAAATTGCAACTAATAAAATCATCATTAGCTTGATCAACAAAATTAATTGAATTTACAATAAAGATTTGAGCTAGATCTTTTTGTTCTGATAAATGTTTAAATTCATCGTTTAATTCAATTGTTACAACAGCTTCAAAACCTTTGTTAATTGTTTTGTTTTCTCTTGCTGTTTCTAACGCTTTATTTACATCATCACGCAAGTTCATTAAGCTTTCTCATTTATTGATAAATTCTTGGTTTTGATCAAATTTTTGATCTCTATTATTTAATAAGTGAACTGATAATTCTTTATTTGAAATATTTAATGATTGATAAGCTTCTTCAATTGTATGAACTAAAATAGGACGTAAAACATCAATTAAGCATCATAATTGCTCATATAAAACAGTTTGAACTTGTCTTCTTCTTTTTGAATCTTTAGCATGAATATATAAAATGTCTTTAATGAAATCTAAATAAAATGATGATAGGTTTTTGGTTACATAATTCATTGTTAAATTGTAAACTTGGTTAAATTGTAAGTTTTGATAAAAATCATTTGCTTTATCTTTAAATTGAGTTAAATTAGCTAAACTATATTTATCAACTTCTTCTAAATCATTTTGATAATCTTTTAATGGATCAAAATCATATAAATTAGCTAAAATGAATCTAATTGTGTTACGGATTTTTCTATATGATTCACTAATTTGTTTAATAATTTCAGGACCAATTTTTTGATCATCAGTAAAATCAGTTGAACTTACTCATAATCTTAAAATATCAGCACCTAAATCATTTGAAAATTGAATTGGATCAACACCATTTCCTAATGACTTAGACATTTTATTCCCTTTTTCATCAGTTGTCATACCGTGAGAAACTAATTTTTTATAAGGAGATTTTGAGATATAAATAGTTGAGTTAATCATTGAAGCGTTAAATCATCCTCTATATTGATCGTTTCCTTCTAAATACATATCAAATGGTAGATCTAATTCTTTAAATCTTTCAATCATAGCAATTGCACTTGATCCAGAATCAAATCAAACATCTAAAATGTCTTTTTCTTTTTTCAGATTTTTATTTTTGTATTCATCAGGTAAGAAAATATCAACATCATCATTAAATCAAGCATGAGTTCCTAACTCACCAATTTTATTAATTGCATATTGTAATATTTCATTATTTAAAACTAAATTATCATTTTGATCATAAAATGCAACAATTGGAACTCCTCATAATCTTTGTCTTGAAATAGTTCAATCTGTTCTTTCTTCTAAAACTTGATATAGACGTCTTTTTGCTCATTTTGGATGAGTTTCAATTTCATTAACATTTTTTAAAATTTCATCTTTAACTGGTGCTAAATTAACAAATCATTGTAATGTACATCTATAAATAACTGGTTTTTTAGTTCTTCAATCATGTGGATATGAGTGAGTAACAAATTTTAATTTTAATAAGTTATTTTTACCCGCTAGTCTTGTTGTAATGATTTTGTTTGTATCATCATAAAACATACCAACTAATTCAGGATCTAGATCATTAATTTCTTCAGTAAATTTACCTTGATTATTGATTGGAGCAAATGGTTCAATTTTGTGTTGTTTTACAATTAAATAGTCATCTTCACCAAATCCGCCAGCAATATGAACCATACCTGTTCCAGACTCACTAGTTACGTGATGACCTAAAACAACTTTACTAATTTTTTGATTATATAAAGGGTGAACATATTGAGTATTAACTAGATCTTTTCCATTTAATTCTTCTAAAACAGTAGCGTTTTCTCATCCAATTTCTTGACTTGCTTTTTCAACTAATTCAGAAGCTATAATGAATTTTCTATCATCATTTTCAGGTTTAACAACACTATATTTAATGTTTTCTCCAACTGCAATTAATTGATTTGAAGGTAAAGTTCAAGGTGTTGTTGTTCAAATTACTAATTTAGTTTGAGAATCGAATTTATCAGAATTTACAATATCACAAGCTACATAAACAGTTGGTGATTTAACATCTTTATATTCAATTTCTGAATCTGCTAATGCTGATTCACTTGATGGAGATCAATAAATTGGTTTTAATGCTTTATAAATTAATCCTTTTTCATACATTCTTTGGAATAATCTTAATTCACTCATTTCAAAATCATGAGTTAAAGTAACATATTTCACATCATAATCAGTAAACATACCTAAACGTTTAAATTGACTTGATTGATTTTTAACTTGATCTAAAGCATATTTTTCACATAATTTTCTGAACTCAATTTTATCCATACTTTTACGATCAACACCAGTTTTAGTAACAGCAATTTCAATAGGTAAACCGTGAGTATCTCAACCCATAATAAAGGGAGCATAATAACCTGTTGCATTTTTAAATCTAATAATAATATCTTTTAAAGTTTTATTTAATGCATGTCCAATGTGTAGATCTCCATTTGCATATGGTGGACCATCGTGTAAAACAAATTTAGGTAGATCTTTATTTAATTGCATTTTTTTATCATAAATTTTATTTTCTTCTCAAAATTGTTCAAAAACAGGTTCTTTATCTTTTAAACCAGCTCTCATATCAAAAGAAGTTTGCCCAATTAATAATGTATCTTTGAATTTATTAGCCATAAATTTTTAATCCTCTCTAAAAAAATAAAAATCGCCCTATATAAGGAGCGATTAAACCGCGGTGCCATCCTAATTAAATCATAAATATACTATGATCTATCTCTGTTGGTATTAACGGTTCCACCGCGAAATTCTACTAAACTAAATGCTGTTCTTTTTCGATAAGAAAAAGTGATATTTTATAAAACACTTTACTAATTCACACCATACATTAGCTCTCTGAAAAAGTTAATTTTATAAAACTTGTCTTTTAATTTTATTTATTTTATTCTATATTATTTTAATTGTTTTTTCCACTATTTTCATGACTTCTAACAAATTTCAAGCTTCTAGCTATGTAATCATTTTCAAATTCAATAATTGATTTTGTATGATGAACTCCCTGATCATAAATTGTTACTTTATTTTCATTGTCATTTTCAATATTATTTTTAATCTTACACATTCTAACGCTATCTAAATAATTAGTAACTTTATCATATCTATTGTGAAAATATAAAACAGGTATATATTTTGTTGATGTTTTAATTAATTCTCTAAAGTTTAAATCACTTAAATTAACTTGATATTCTTGTTTATAAACTTTTAAAATATCTTTTAAAATATCATTTCCTAATCCTTGTAAAAATATAGGAGCATTATTAGTAACCATCTTTCTTAATAGATGTTTAACTGACATATAAGATGAATCCGAGATTGCTCATTTAATATTTGCTTTTTTAATTAATTCAGCTTCAGTTAGTAAAAAGTAATTAATTGTAAATGCACCCATACTTGTTCCAACTAATCCTAATGTTGAAACGTTATATTTTTGAATTAATCAATTAATAATAGCGATTAAATCGCCTTTTTCTTGATAACCTCAAGTAGTAACTTTTCCTTCACTTACACCATGATTTCTGAAATCAAAAGTAATGATATTATATCCTAATTGGCGATAGTGTCATAATAAATATAAAACTTCTACTCTATTAGAATTATAACCATGGACACCAACTACTCACTTATCAGATTGTTTTGAATTTAATCAAATACTTCCAGCAATTCTAGTTCCATCAAGTGAATTAGTAAAGAAATTAATAGTTGGAGATTTATATTCTTTAATTTTTAATTTTTTATTTGAATTTCTATTTGTTGGATTTAATCAAGAAAAAGCTTTAATAGGATTAAAATTAACCGAAAATCCATCTTCTCTTCTATAAATAGTTTTTGAGAATTTAGAATTTCACATCAATATCATCGCTAAAGCAATATTTGAATATTGATCATTCATCTCTTTTTTCATCTTTTTATAACTTTCTATTTTCTATATATTTAATTATAAATACAAACTTAATTAATATCATAATTTAATTTTTAACTGATTTAAGTCTTTTTATAAAATCATAAACTTTATTAATCTCTGTTTTATTGTAAGCATATTCTTGTTTAAAATTAGGGTTATATCTTTTCAAAATACTTTTATAAGCTTTTGTGATATCTTTTATTTTAGATAAAGTACTAATTTCTAATAAAGCATAAGATTGGTTTACTATGTTAAATTTCTTTGAAAAAACTTTCTTTTTAGATCGTTTTTTTATTATTAAATTAGATTGATAAATATCAACTTTTAATTGTTTAATTAAGTTTAAAGTTTGTGTTAATAAGGTGTCATTAATTTTTTTAATTTCATCTTTTACATCACATGAGATATTTTTAATAGCACATGAAATTTCATTTTTTAAAATGTTTTCAACAAAATCATTTACCATTAATTCTCTAAAAATAGTTCAATATTCTTTATAGTATTTAGATAAAAATAAAACACTTTCTTTGTTATATTCTAAATTTAAATTATCAAAAGTAAATAATAGTAATTTCTCGCAATGTAAAAAATTTAACAATAATTGATCTTCACTAGATTTTAAATTACTAATAAGTTTTTCTGTAGAAGTGAAACGAACTTTTGTGTTTTCTAAAAATTTCTTAGTTTCTTTATATTCACCAAAAAAAGGAATTCTATTAAAATTTTCATAATAATCATATTCTTTTATTAAAATGATTGTTTTATTATCAATGATTCAGCTTCTTCTATTTTGAATAAAAATTTTGTCAATTTCACTATTTGATTCTTTTAAGATCGCATCTTTTTTATTCAATAGATATTTAATTACAACAATTGAAATGAAAAACAAAATCCAAATCACCAAAAGTGATAATAAAAATACAATCATCATGTCGCTTTTTCTCCTATATAAATAAAATTATAATAAAAAGTTCTCATATTTGAGAACTTTTGAAATTAATTAGTTTCTTTAGCTATAACACTAACTCTAGTACGGTTTTTTCCAAATCTTTCATATTTAACGATTCCTGAAGTTAAAGCAAATAGAGTGTCATCTCCACCACGTCCTACATTGATACCTGGGTGGATTTTTGTTCCTCTTTGTCTAAAAATAATTGAACCAGCGTTAGTAAATTGTCCATCTGATTTTTTAGCACCTAAACGTTTTGATTCAGAGTCACGTCCGTTTTTAGTTGACCCTACTCCTTTTTTAGAAGCAAAGAACTGTAAACCTAATAAGAAACGCATATTCATATTAACTTACCTCCTTAAACTGTGTATTTTTAGGATATTGAGTTGTTATTGTGTGAATTTGTATTTTTAACATATTCAACATAGTTTGTAGATGTTTATCATTTAAGTCAAGTGCTTGAATAATAACTTCATTATCTAAAACTTCCAACCTCACCTTGTCACGATAATTAATATCAAGTGCATTTAAAGCACCACTAACAATTCCTGTAATTGCAGCACATACAAGATCTTGACCATAAGGTCCAGCATTAGCATGACCACTTATATTAAATTGTTCGATATTTTTATCATTATATTTAATTACTATTTTTATCATAATTATTTAGTAGTAATTTCATCAATTTTTACTTTTGTAAAAGGTTGTCTGTGACCGTAAATTTTATTAACGTTTTTCTTTGGATGATATCTAACAACATGGATTTTTTTACCTTTTCCTTGTTTTACGATAGTTCCTGAAACTTTAGCTCCAGCGATTGTTGGGTTACCAACTGTTCCATCGATCATTAATACTTGATCAAATACAACTTTTGCATCAACTTCACCTTCAATTTTTTCAATGAAGATTTCTTGTCCTGGTTCAACTTTGATTTGTTTTCCACCAGTTTTAATGATTGCAAACATCTTTCTTCCTCCAGTCTAGACTCGCCTTTGTATGTGAGTGAGAACTTCTTTTAAGACATACAAAAAGAGCGGTTGAAACTTTTTTTCAACATAAAGATATTACTACATAAAATTAATCATTTCAACATATGATTACAATTTATCATTTCAACATATGATTACAATTTAAGCGAGTTTTATTTTTTATATAGATTTTTAAAGCTAACTAAACTAAAAAATTCCTTGATCATCAAATGAATATTGTGAAATTGAATCAACACTATAATCATTGAAACTATCTGCTGGAATAGCAACTTTTTGCATGTTTTTTCCTGATCCTAATTCTAAAACAGGAAAACGAGATTGCATAGAATTATATTTTAATTTTTCTATTTCATAATCAATTTTTCTAGTATTATCTACTTTTATTAAATTGTTTCCAAATTTAAATTCTGCTTTAGTCGGATTTGTTGACATCACAAACATTGATACAAGTGTTGATGATAAAGTGTCAAACATACCAATATAGCTATTAGAAATACTTGTAACAAGTTTTGCAGCACCATCTAAAAGAGCACCAGTAATATTTAAACCAGCTCCACCGATAATTTCTTTTGCATTTTCTATTTTTATTTCTTTCATATTAAAAACCTCCTATTAATGTATTAGGAAGCTTTATTTAAAATGTACAAGTTATATAGCACATTTTTTGATTTATTAGTTTTTTTACTAATTATTTCACAAGCTTTTTTTAATTTAATACCATTTAGATTCATTTCATTATCAATTAAATTAATAATATCTTGATCTGAATAATCATTATTTATTAGTTTTTGATCTTGTTTATCAATTACAATTACAAATTCACCTTTACTGATAAATTCATCTGAATTAACATATTGATTTATTTCACTAATTGATGCGTAAATAATTTCTTCATTAATTTTAGTTAATTCTCTAGCTATAACTATTTTATGATTTGGATCTAATATTTCACTTAAACACTCAACAGTTTGTTTAATTCGGTGAACTGATTCATAAAAACTAATCACTGTATCATTATATTTATTAATTAAATTAGCTAATTCTTTAATTTTTGATTGTTTATTTTTATTTTCAATAAAACCATAAAAATAATTTGTTTTACTATTAAAACCACTACAAATTAAAGCGTGAATATAAGCTGAACCTGTTCCAATTGCAGTAATATTACAATTTATATTTAATTGTTTTAACTGATTAATTAAATATCCTGCTGGATCACTTATAATAGGAACTCCTGCATCACTTATAATAGCTATATTTTTATTTTGATTAACTAGATCTATAATTTGATTAATTCTTTGATCTTCATTATGCATGTGAAAAGAAATTAAGTTATTTGAAATATTATATTTATCTAATAACACTTTACTAGTTCTAGTATCTTCACAAAATATAAAATCAACACTTTGTAATGTCTCTAAACTTCTTTTATTAATATCATCTAAATTACCTATTGGAGTTGTTATTAAATAAATTGTAGGTTTATTATTTTTAAAAGTCTTTTGTAAAATCATAATTTCTCCTTATTTGTATTAATTTTAACTTATGATTAAATAAATTGAATTATTATTAAAGCTTTGAATATAAAATAAATTAGTTCTAAAAAAATAGATAGTTATATAAAAATAAAATTGACAGAACTTTCTGCCAATTTATAAATTATTTTTAGAAATAGATTTTACACTAAAATATTTTTTTAATGGTGGAGGTAACTTTTATAATTAAAGCACTAAAAATTTACTTACCTTTTCTTTTTGCTGCCAACTCCCGAGTTTTACACTTGTTATGCCAACAAATAAATAAAAAAGGTGAAAAGTTCAGATTTTAAGGGGTTTTTCATCTTTTATCTTACTTCTATTTACTTTTTCCGATGTTATTCTAAAATATTTATAGAATACATTACTATAAAGGAGATAAGATAAATTTTAAAGTTTCAACTGTTAAGACATTTTTAGAGTCGTTAGAGGGTATTAAGACAAAAATTGACAAGTTAAACAGGAAATTGTTAAAAGTTTTAGCTATCTAGAAGACTAATGAGATCAAAAAACAAACACAATAAAATCACTAATGATAGATGTTGAATTTGATAAAATTTTGAACTCTATAAGATTTAAATAACAATTAAAAAGTTGTTGCACTTTTTGATTTAGCACAACAACTGTAAAACTCGGGTTTTAACTTATGATTAAATAAATTGAATTATTATTAAAGCTTTGAATATAAAATAAATTAGTTCTAAAAAAATAGATAGTTATATAAAAATAAAATTGACAGAACTTTCTGCCAATTTATAAATTATTTTTAGAAATAGATTTTACAATAAAATATTTTTTTAATGGTGGAGGTAACTTTTATAATTAAAGCACTAAAAATTTACTTACCTTTTCTTTTTGCTGCCAACTCTATTCATTTACCCATATTTGAATAACCATCATCTAAAACATAGTCATAAAAACCATCACAAATATCAATAAATCTATACCCATTCACCATTGTGAAAGGACTTTGAGAAGTGCTTGTAAGTTTATTTTGATTTCTTATTCTACCAATACTAATTCCAATAATAGCATTCTTTCTCTTTATACTTTCTTGTATTTCGTATTGTACAAATTTTCTATTTAGTGTTTCACTACCAATAAGAACAATAGTAACAGTGGTTCCTTTTAATTGTTTGTCAATTCATCTTTTAATTGCTAATTCATCTTCAAGTTTAGTTTTTTCAAATTCAGCCTTATCTATAAATCCCGCTTTTTTTCTACCTTTGGTAACTCAACTATTTCTAACTACATTTGCTCTTCAAACATCATTATCATAATGAAAGCTGAAAAAACCTTTCTAACCATTCTAGTTCACATCCTTATTATTTAATAAATTAATTGATGCTAAAATGTTTTCTACTATTTCATTTATATTATCTATATTTTCTACATTCGCTTTCTTAATAGCGTTTTTAATTTCATCAATATTATTTGTACATTCTAAATCAAAAATATGTTTTGCACTACCACCTGTAATTTTTATAGGCAGTGGAATTAATTTTTTTTCTTTTGTTAACTCGTATTCTTTCATTACTCCTTCTGAAATATTGTCATTTTTATTTCCAAAAACAAAAATAGCAACTCCACATTTTTCTATCATTTGTTCTCTATTTTTCATATAAAGATTTTCTATTTTTCTTTTTGAAATATTATTTT
Source organism: Mycoplasma sp. HU2014 (assembly GCF_001199495.1). Classification (GTDB taxonomy): domain Bacteria; phylum Bacillota_I; class Bacilli_A; order Mycoplasmatales; family Mycoplasmataceae; genus Mycoplasma. The sequence goes on from NZ_LFYS01000067.1 coordinate 17,081, forward strand.
GCGGAAATGGAATCACAGTTAAGTAATCTGAAATTTTCTTATTTTTTTCAAAACAAAACTCCGTTATCCCAGAAACTAATAAATCCCCAATTCCTTTACCGTTTCCATTTACTATATGATATCCATTTTCTGCTAATTTATATGCTAGTCTGTAAAGAAATAATTTGGCATCATTTTCATTTTTAAAACCATCATATTTGTCAGCACTACCAGAAATAAAAATTGTTTTTCTCTTATACATATCTACAAGAGTTTGTAGAATCTCTGTTATTTCATTATATTCATCAACAAGACAAGTGAATATTCCATAACGTTCTAAATCTTGAATTTGTAATTCTTGTTTTTTAACTCTATATTGAAAATCATTATCCGTTTCATTTTCTTGCTTATTTACTCGTTTCATTATGCAATAATGTGTTCTTGTATTAGACGGTTCTAACAATACTCTAAGCTTAGCAATAACATAATTAAAATTAGGATCATTAAAACTGAAACCAAGAAAAATGAATGTTTTAGTTAATAAGTCACCTTCAAGAACTTGTCTAAAAAGTTTTCTATTATAGTATCCAAATTCTTCATAGTCATTTCTAGTTATTACAACATCTTCTGGATTATCAACATCTCCATGTAATTTATATACTATTGCATCAAAATTTCTATTTGTGATACGTAATTGTTGATCTGTGGTTTTAACAAACGGATTTTTATTTTGACTTTCCAACGCTTTTTCAATTAGTTTATCATAGTTAGTTGTTCAAAATGTAGTTATTGGTAGTTGAGCAAGCAACATATGATTTTTTGATGGACTACTTATTTTTCCAAAATTTTCTTTAATAAGTTCATCTATTGAACTTCTTTTTCTCATATTCGAATAATACTGTGCTAAATTTATTAAATCATTTTCTTTTTCAATATTAAGACCTATATCTGAAGCAGGTTCTTTAAGTAAATCTGATCACATCACAAATCCAGAATCAACAGAAATTCCAGCCCCAATGAAGGCAGCTAGTTCTTCACATTTAATAGATTTTTCCAATTTATTTATAAGATATTTTTTATCAATTTGCCCGTTTGACATATTAGTTTTACACTCCTTAAATTTATAAATCGACATATAATATTATACTAACTACTGCTCTTAATATCTACATATTATTTTTTCAAATCTGGAATATCTATTTTAAATTTGTCTTATTTTATAAGCAAAAGATTTACTTTGACTAACTTTAAAGTTAGTTTTTTGTTTATTATGATGGTTAATTTTACCCGAGTTTTACACTTATTATGCCAACAAATAAATAAAAAAGATGAAAAGTTCATATTTTAAGGGGTTTTTCATCTTTTATCTTACTTCTATTTACTTTTTCCGATGTTATTCTAAAATATTTATAGAATACATTACGATAAAGGAGATAAGATAAATTTTAAAGTTTCAACTGTTAAGACATTTTTAGAGTCGTTAGAGGGTGTTAAGACAAAAATTGACAAGTTAAACAGGAAATTGTTAAAAGTTTTAGCTATCTAGAAGACTAATGAGATCAAAATGAAAGAACAAACACAATAAAATCACTAATGATAGATGTTGAATTTGATAAAATTTTGAACTCTATAAGATTTAAATAACAATTAAAAAGTTGTTGCACTTTTTAATTTAGCACAACAACTGTAAAACTCGGGTTATACTAACTACTGCTCTTAATATCTACATATTATTTTTTCAAATCTGGAATATCTATTTTAAATTTGTCTTATTTTATAAGCAAAAGATTTACTTTGACTAACTTTAAAGTTAGTTTTTTGTTTATTATGATGGTTAATTTTATTCTCATTTTATAATAATATTTTATAAAAACTAAAGTAATCTTTTATAAAAACTAAAGTAAAATTTAAAAGATAAATATTTATAATTTTTATAAAATAAGAAAAAACGTGTATAATTATAATTATAATTTTTATAAATAAATATAGATATAAAGAAGGAGATATTATGGCTCAGAAAAAATCAGAAAACCAACAAATAGATGAGTTAGTTAATAAAGCTGAAGCTGTGTTAGATGATCATTTTTATCACGAGCAACACGAAAATCAAGATAAAGATCACTATCATGGAATTCATCACTTTGATGAATATGGAAATCACGATGATGTCACTTCAGCTGATTTTGAACTAAAAAGTGTATTTAGACTTACTAAAAAGAATTTAATTTTTAAAATAGTATTAACAGGAGTATTTTTAGCTTTAACTGCTGCAGTTAGTGGATTAGATATTTTAGCTGAATATATTCACATACCAGTTAATGGTGATCAAGTTTGAATTGAAACAAGATTTTTAGATATTACAGTTGTAATGATTTCAATTGCCGTTTTAGGACCGTTATTTTCTTCAGTAATAGGTTTTATTGCTCCAATTATGCATAATGCAATTCACGGAGGAGAACACGGTTGAATTCAACCTCCAATTCAATCAGTTGAATATGTAATTATAGTTTGATTAGTATTTATAATTTTTAATTTAATCTTTAGAAACTCACCAATTCACCGTGATGAAAATATTAAAGTTGCAAACTTTAAGCGTTGAACTCCTATTCCAATTATGATTGTTCTTTTTGCAACAATTGTTACTTTAGGATTTATTCTAGCATTATTTATTCAAGCAAAAATATCAGCAATTGATCCTAATTCAGGATGATTACCAAATCATGATCACACTCACGATCATAAACATGCTCAAATTTTAAGTTCAACAAGTCAATTTATTTTAGGACATGCTGGTCATGATCATGATGATGAAAACAAATTAAATTACGATAAATTAAACTTATATACTTCACTAGCTGTATTTGGATGAAACTGTTTAAGATATACTATTTCAATGTCATTATTTGCAGTTATTGAATGAAGAATGAGACCAATTAATCATAGATATAGATAGAAAATGCCATTAGCATTTTTTATTTTTTATAACTATTTTTAAGCAAAATAATAGAATAGTTAAAAAAACATATTATTTTTATTAATTATTTCGAAATATTGTAAAAAATTTTACTAAATATTGTAAAGTTTTTTTCTTAAATATTGTAAAATTTTTATAAATTATAAAAGTTCTACCTAATATGACTATAGAAAAACTTGAAAATTAAGCAGTTTTTTATAAATAACCTTAAAATGTATAAGATCAAACATGAACAATTACTTAAAATTAATTTAAACAGACATGGAATAAGTTAAAAAAAACTATTATTTTATGTCTTTTTTTATGTTATAATATAGATATAATGCTATATAAAAGGAAAAGAGAGATAAAATGGCGATACCTTTAGAAATAAGACAGGTTGCAAGACCTAAAAACACAGTTGTAAAAGATTATTTTGGAAAATATAAAGTTGTAAAGAGAACTAGTAAATACGTTAACGGAAAAGCTATACCAGTTGATCTGGAAATAGTTGGTGAAATAATAGATTTTCAATTTATACCTTTTGAAACACCAATTCCAGTTGGTCAAAGATCAAAAAAGAAAAAAGAATTAATTGAAACAGGTACTGATGTTAAAGAGTATGGAAACGTTGCAATATTTACAAAAAACAGTGAAGATATTTTAGAAAA
>NZ_LFYS01000068.1 GCF_001199495.1 Mycoplasma sp. HU2014
AAAACTTAATCAAACCGAATTTTTATATTCATTTAAAAGCACAAATGACTACAACCAAGAACGAAGAACTTATTTAGATAAAGTTAATCGAGAACAAAATTTTAATAACGAACTTTTACAAGAAAAAGAAAAACTTTTTGGAACAATTACTTTTATTTCCAACGAAGATTTATCTTTAAAACAAATATATGATCTTTACAAAACAAGATGAGAAATTGAAGAATTTTTCAACTTCTATAAAAACATTGCTGAATTAGATTTTGTAAGAGTACAACAAAACACAAGTGTAATTGCGACTGAATTTATAAACTTAATAAGTTCTATAATCACTTCAAGAATGAAAAAAGAATTTGAAGAAAAAGGATTAACAGAGAGATTTTCATTTAATCAAATAATGGAAAGATTAAGTTCAGCTAATAAGTATTTAGATGGTACAACTAAAAAATGACACTATACAAGTGAAAAGAAATATACTGACAATATTATTGATATTTTAAACCTATAGTGGTAAAAATGATAAATTTCTTATTAAACTTGTAATAAAAAAACTTAGAAAGGAAATATTAAAATGCAAAAACAAGCGCAAAAACTAATGCAAGGTTTTTTAGATAAATTAAAAAACTTTGGTGCAAATATTATGCCTACTTTATCAAAATTAAGTAAAGCATTCTTGTTACCAATTGCATTGTTACCAATTGCCGGTGTGTTTTTAGGTGTTGGAGCTACAATTACTGCTAACGTTGCAGAAACTTCAGGATTCTGATATGTTGGTAATGTTATGAAAACAATGGGTGATGTTTGTTTTGGTAACTTACCAGTATTCTTCTGTATTTCAGTAGCTTTAGCATATACCAAAGATTCTGGTATTGCTGCACTTACTGCTGTTGTTGGATTCTTAGTTTTCAACGGAATTCAATCAGCTTTAATTCGTGATGTTAAAAAGGAAATTCATTTATTATGATATTATGGAAGCTGATCAGTTCCTGAAAAATTAATCACAAATAACTTAGGAATTAGATCATTAAACACCGGAGTTCTTGCTGGTATTTTTGTTGGAGCTATTGCTGCAAAAGTTTACAACAAATTCCATGCTATTCAATTACCATCAGCAATTAGCTTCTTTAGTGGTACTAAATTTGTACCTATCGTAACTTTCGCTGCCGTTCTGCCTTTATCATTGATATTCGCTATGACATGACCAGTTATTGGTATTGGTTTCTCATGAGTAGGAGAACATTCAGGAAGCTTACCTTATGGTACAGATTCATTAATGTTCGAAATTGTTGAACGTTCATTAGTTCCATTCGGATTACATCACGTGTTCTATGCACCACTATGATGAACTAGTGCTGGAGGTTCTATCGCTGGTGCTTTAGACACTGTGAAAGCCGCTGGAGAAGAAGCTCAAAAAGCTTTTGCAGACGCATACAACAATATCCACGGGACAACAGGAATGGATTTCAATGCAATTTATACACTTATTAAATCAAAACCTGATTTATTTGGTGCACAAGGTGACCAATTCATGGCTCAACAAATCCTAATCCATGCTAAAGATTTCAACTTTACTGATGCACAAAACTTAGGATTAAACGTTGGAAGATTCCAATCAGGTAAATTTGGATTCATGTTATTAGGATTACCTGCTGCAGCATTAGCTATGTGACTAGCTGCACCAAAAGAAAATAGACAACAAGTATTTGGTATCTACTTCTCAGCTGCTTTAACTTGTTTCTTAACAGGTATTACTGAACCAATTGAATATACATTCTTATTCGTTGCTCCATGATTATTCTATGGTGTTCATATGCCATTAGCATCAATTGCTTTCTGAGCAACAGGGGCATTACAAACTCACGTTACTCAAACAGTTAGTGGTGGATTTATTGACTACATCGTCTTTGCAGTAATTCCATACTTCGGATCAAAAGCAATGACAGCTAAATCAGCATTCGGTGTATTAGGAGTAGCTGTTGCATTGGCACCAGTTTACTTCTTCTCATTCTACTTCTTAATCAAAATCTTTAACGTTAAAACACCTGGTCGTGATTTAATGGTTGGAGAAGCTAGATTATTTACAAAAGCTGATTATAAAGCTTCTAAAGGATTAACTGTCGATGGATCAAAAATTACATCAGCAGATGATAAAGAAGAAGCTAGATTAGCTAAAGCTGCTACTATTATTGAATATCTTGGAGGAGAAGAAAACATTGTTGATGTTGACTCATGTGCTTCAAGATTACGTTTAACAGTTGTTGATTCATCTAAAGCAAATATTGATGGAATCAAATCTTTAGGAGGATCAACTGGAGCCTTAGTTAAAGGAAACAACATTCAAGTTGTTTATGGTGGAGAACAAGAAGCTATCAAACCAAGAATGATTAAAATTCTTGCTGAGCAAAGAGAAGCTAAAAAAGCAAATATGATGGTAGAAAATAAAGTTGAAGTAAAAGTTGAAGAAAACAAAGAAGTTAAAAAAGCACCCGCTAAAAAAGCTTCTGCAAAAAAATCTACAACAGTTAAAAAAGCACCCGCTAAAAAAACTGCTTCAAAATCTACAACAGCTAAAAAATCTACATCATCAAAAACAACAAAAGAATAATAATTAGCATCTAACTAAAAAAAGTTAGATGTTTTTTATATTTCATAAATTTGATGATTAAAGTTTTAATTTAGTGTTGTAAAATTTTATAGAAAAATATTGTGGGGTAATATTATGCAATTTAATAACGTTGAACAAGTCATAACTTCTTTTATGGATAGAAAATTATTTAAAGGTGCTGTGATAAGAATTTGTAAAAACAAAGAAACTATATATTCAAAATCATTTGGATATAATGATCAAAATAACACACTCCTATTAAATGGAAATGAAATTTTTAGAGCATATTCGATGACAAAACCATTAACTGCTTTTGCTGTTTTATTATTAGTAGATAAAGGGTTAATTAATTTAAATGATGATATATCAAAATACATACCTTCATTTAAAGATAAAAATATTACTATTTGAAACTTATTAACAATGACAAGTGGAATTACATATAGTGGTAACAAATCTAATACTCAAATTCAAATTAAAAGCATTTTAGATCAATGAATGAAAGAAAAAAGAGACTTAGAATGATTATGTAATCAACTTTCTCAAGTTGAATTACTATTTGAACCTGGTAAAGGTTGATATTATGGATTAAGTTTAGATATTGTTTCAAGAATAATAGAAGTTGTTACAAATAAAACATACCGAGATTTTATTAAAGAAGAAATTTTTAATAAATTTGAAATGTTTGATTCTGATTTTTATTTATTCGATCCAAAAAGAGAAGCTAATGTTTTTAAATGAACTTTTGTTAATGATAAACCTAACTTGGAACTAGTTAAAGATTTTAACTTTTTAATTCAAGATATTTATCAACTACCAGTTTGTCCTATGGCTGGAGCTGGATTATTTACAACAGCTGATGATTATAGTAAGTTTTTAAACGTTTTATTAGATGGTAAATTTAAAGATCAACAAGTTATTTCACACTCATTATTACAAGAAATGAAATCAGATCAATTATCAAAAAACAATTTAAAACAATTTTTCAAATGAAATTTGAATGCTGATTATAGTTATGGATTTGGAGTAAGAGTTAGAATAAAAAATGAACTTTATCCTTTAACTGAAGTTGGTGAATTTGGTTGAGATGGATTATTAGGATCATCAGGTTTAGTTGATAGTAAAAATAAGATTACTTCAACAATTATGCTATCAAGTTATCCAGGACATAATTCAACAGTAGAAAGTGAATTTTTTGATGCATTATATAAAGATTTAAGAAATAATAATTTAGCTTAGATCTTTAATTTTGTTAAATTTTAATTGTATATAAAAGGGGAATTTATGTTTTATTATGATCAAAATTCAGTTTTAATTGAAATAAGAAAAAAAGATAATTTATATATAATCGGAGATCAACAATTCGATCAAATTCCTATGTATGTTTTAAATAGTATGTACACTTTAGCTAATTGAAATAGAGCATTAAAATATTTCAGTAAAGAAGTTGGAGATATTATAGGTTATTATATGTTGAAACTAGATATCTATTTAGATTTTGAAAATAAAGATTTAATTCTATTAACTAAACAAATGTTTTTTAAAAAAATAATTAATCAAAATAGATTTAAAGATGAATTTTTCCAAAAAGTTTTAGATCATAAACATAGACATAGATTAATAACAAATAAAAATAAAATAATAGATGATAAGTTTATTGATAAATATAGTCCAAATAATTATAGTGATATATTAAGAATAGCTTCAATTAATAGATTTATAGTTAATGAAGATATTAATTTAGATAAATATAGATTTAAAGATTTAATTGTTATTTCAGATAAATTTGATTTTAAGATCACTAATAAAAATCAAAGAATTTATTATATAAGTAAAAATGATTTAACTAATTATAATGAGTTTGAAAATGCTACATTTATAGATTTATTAAATTACAAAGTTTATATAAACGCTGTTTTAAATTGAAAAAATAAAATAGTTTTAGAAATAGAATATGATGATTTAAACAATATTGATTTAATTAAAACTGATATTATAAATATTTTTAAAAATAATTTTGATACTAATTTAAACTGACATTTATATAATTTAACTTTTGATAATAAATATTTAGTTGATGGTATTAAAAAAGTATTTGATGTTAATAGTTTTACTGAATCAATTCAAATATTAGATAATAGTTTTAAAGAGTTAAAGTTAAATTATTTTGCAATTATTTTTAAAGATGATAATTTAATTAATTTAATAAGAAATTATATTAAAACTGATGAAGATCTAGATAAATTCAATGAAATTTTCACAAGGTATAACTACTAAAATTTTGATAAAATTATATAAGATAGAACAATTATGAAAACTATCGTATAGGAGTAAAAAATGCATATTAATAAAAAAGCTGATATTGCGCAAACAGTTCTAATTGCTGGAGATCCAAGAAGAACTAAATGAGCTGCAGAAAACTTATTAACAGATTATAAATTAGTAAGTGAAGTAAGAAACGCTTTTGTTTATACTGGAATGTATAATGGACACAAGGTTTCATTTGCAACCTCAGGTATGGGACAACCATCAATTGCAATTTATGCTACTGAACTATTTAATGATCATAATGTTCAAAAAATTGTTAGAGTAGGAACTTGTGGAACATATAATAACGATATTAAAGTTGGAACAGTTGTTGAAGTTGCTAAAGCATATTCTGAAGTAAATATTTTTGAACCATCAAAAACAGGATGACAAGTTGAAAAACCAAGTTTAAACTTAGGTGCAGGTGTACCTGTATCAGTTCACTGTGCTGACGTATTTTACAGAATTGCAGATTTAGATCCAAAAGAACAAGGTCTAGATGTTGTTGACATGGAAAGTTATGCATTATTCTATTTAGCAAATCACTATAATAGACAAGCATCAACAATCTTAACAGTTACTGATAATTTATATGATCATTCTAATGATATGACAGCTGAACAAAGAGAATTAGCAACATTAGAAATGTACAAAAACGTTTTAAACAAATTATTTAATGAATAAAATAATCAAAACAACTTTAGGTTGTTTTTTTGTTACAAAATATTTATTTTTTGCTAATACTTATATGTGGATCAATATAATTTCTAAAGATATTTTCAAAGGAGTATACAATGAAATCAAATCTAATTGAAGAAGAATATGAAATAAAACTTTCTATAAAAAGATGTTTAGAATTATGAGATAAAGATATTATCAATACATTTGAAGTTGGAACTTGAAAAGGACTGCAACAAATTCATAAATATATTTTTCAAGATGTATTTGATTTTGCTGGAGAAATGAGAAAAGTTAATATAGCAAAAAATGATTTTATGTTTGCTTCAGTGATGTTTTTAGAACAAAGTTTGAAACAAATAGATAAAATGCCAGAAAATACTTTTGATGAAATTATAGACAAGTATATCGAAATGAATATAGCTCATCCCTTTAGAGAAGGAAATGGACGTTGCACTAGAATTTGATTAGATTTAATGTTAAAAGCAAAACTAAAACTAGTGATCAACTGAAAAGATATTGATAAAGATAGCTATTTTAAAGCAATAATTAGATCAAGTGTTGATAATTCAGATATAAAACAATTATTTAAAAAACGTTTAACAAATAAAATTAATGATAGAGAAGTTTTTATTTCAGGAATTAAAAAGTCATATGAATATGAAGGATTTGATATTAATTAGAAATTATTACAAATGTATACACAAATTAAATACATTTATATATAAAAAACATTTAATTGTAGAGTTTTAGTAAACAATGTTATCATGTTATAACCCGAGTTTTACAGTTGTTATGCCAACAAATAAATAAAAAAGATGAAAAGTTCAGATTTTAAGGGGTTTTTCATCTTTTATCTTATTTCTATTTACTTTTTCCGATGTTATTCTAAAATATTTATAGAATACATTACGATAAAGGAGATAAGATAAATTTTAAAGATTCAACTGTTAAGACATTTTTAGAGTCGTTAGAGGGTATTAAGACAAAAATTGACAAGTTAAACAGGAAATTGTTAAAAGTTTTAGCTATCTAGAAGACTAATGAGATCAAAATGAAAGAACAAACATAATAAAATCACTAATGATGGATGTTTAATTTGATAAAATTTTGAACTCTATAAGATTTAAATAACAATTAAAAAGTTGTTGCACTTTTTAATTTAGCACAACAACTGTAAAACTCGGGTGTATACACAAATTAAATACATTTATATATAAAAAACATTTAATTGTAGAGTTTTAGTAAACAATGTTATCATGTTATAATGAAAAAAAGGTGATAATATGAAGACAACGAATTTAAATATAAGAATTGATAAGGAAACTAAAGAAAAAGCAGAAGCTATATTTCATGAATTAGGAATAACTACTTCAGCTGCTATAAATATGTTTTTAAAAGCAACAATTAGAAAAAATACACTACCATTTAGTATTGAGTTAGGTACACCAAATAAAGAAACTTTAATGACCATAAAAGAAGCTGAAGAACTTTTGAAAGACCCTAATACAAAATATCATTCAAGCCTTAAAGAATTTTTAGAATCATTAGAAAAATAAACCTTTTAAAACCTAATCCATATAAAAGAAATTAAAACCCCATATCCGTTTTACGGTTTATGGGGTTAATTATTTTAATTTTTATTTAACATCATCAGAAATAATTTTAATAATTACATCTTCAACAGGTTGGGTTTCAAGAATTTCAAAAGTTGATTCAGCTAATTTAATTCATTCGTTATTAGTTTCTTTATTTGTAAATAATGTCATAACAACTTCATTTTCTTTTACTTCTTGTCCAAAACTTTTATCTAAATAAATTCCAGCAGCATGATCAATATTTTCTTCTTTTGTAACACGACCCGCACCTAATTGCATTGATAATAATCCTAAATTTTCAGCATCAGTAAATTTAATATAACCTGATTTTTTAGCTTTAATTTGAATAACATTTGAACATTTAAATACTTCATCATAATTTTCTAATACTGATCAGTCACCGTGTTGAGCCTCAATAAAATCTTTTAAGTAATGTGCAGCTTCACCAGTTTGTAATTTTTTATAAACATCAGCTTTAGCTTCATCTAAGTTATCAAAAATTTTAGCTTGTAATAAAGCAATTGCTACAGCAGTTACAACCAATTCATTAAAATCTTCTGGTCCTTTTCCATTAAGTGTATCTCAAGCTTCTTTAACTTCAATTGCATTTCCAATTGCTTTTCCTAAGGGTTTATTCATATCAGTTATCATAACTGCGATTTTTCTGTTGTATTGTTTTCCTACTTCAATCATTCTTTTTGAAAGATCTAAAGCATCATCAACAGTTTTCATAAATGCACCATTTCCAACTTTAACATCTAAAACTAATCCATCATTTTCAATAATTAGTTTTTTACTCATAATTGAAGCAGTAATTAAAGGCATTGAGTCAACTGTTCCAGTTACATCACGTAATGCATAAATCTTTTTATCAGCAGGAACAACGTTTTTAGATTGAGAAATAATACTCATTCCAACTTTATTTACATTATCAACAAACTCATCATTACTTAGTTCACTTGTTCAACCAGGAAATGATTCTAATTTATCGATAGTTCCACCAGTTTTACCTAATCCTCTTCCAGATAATTTACACACTTTAATTCCGTAACTAGCAACTAATGGACTAAATACTAAACTAGTTTTATCTCCAACACCACCAGTTGAATGCTTATCGACTTTAAAACCATCAATTTTTCTAACATCATAAACATCACCAGACTCAACATAGCTTTTAACTAAATTTGTTGTTTCTTTATCAGTCATATCAGTAAAGTAAATAGCCATACAAAATGATGACATTTGATAATCTGTAATAATTCCTTTTACATAGCCATCAACCACTCATCTAATTTCTTGTTCTGTTAGTTCAATGTTTTGTTTTTTCTTTTCAATAATATTTGCAAATGTAAGCATAATAAAAATCCTATCCTTTTTGTAGATTAATTAATTTAATTATACTTTTTAGATACAATAATTCAATTTTTGAGAACAATAATGATTTTTAGATGATTTAAATTTTTTAAAATGAGATATTTTGAAGATATTTTTGCTAATACTATATTGAGTAGATAGAAATAATGTAAATTGAATTGTGAGTAATTTGTTAAAATGCAATTAATTATAAAATGATACAATATATATTGACAAAGGAGTTAAATTTATGAGCTTTGATAAAACAAATAAAACTTATTTAGAATGAATCAATAACAAAAATTTAGATTCAGAATTAAAAGAATTATTAACTAATGCAAGTGATGAAGAATTACAAGCAGCATTTAATTTAGAGTTAGAATTTGGAACAGCAGGAATTAGAGGCATTCTAGGAGCAGGTCCTGGACGTTTTAATGTTTATACTATTAAAAAAGTTACTATTTCTTATGCAAAACTACTTATATCAAAATATAAAGATAGATTAAATGATGGAGTTGTGATTGGTCACGACAATAGACATAATTCAGCTAAATTTGCTCAATTAGTAGCTGATATTTTAACAAGTTTCAACATTAAAGCATATCTATTTAAAGATAATGCTATGAAACCTACTCCAGTTGTTTCTTTTGCCACTAAAACATTAAATTGTATTGGTGGAGTTGTTATTACAGCTTCTCACAACCCAAGTCAATATAACGGTTATAAAATTTATGATCCATATGGATGTCAATTAATGCCAGAAGATACTGATGTGATTGCAAGTGAAATGGATAAAATTGATGATATTTTAAATTGAGAATTTTCTCCAAATAAAGACTTATTAGAAACTGTTGATCAAAAAGTTATTGATAAATACTTTGATATGATTAGAAACTTAGAGTTCTATAAAAATGAACAAGAATCAAAAGTAAAAGTAAAAATTATCTTTTCAGCAGTAAACGGAACAGGAACTGAATTTACTCCAAAAGTATTAAGAGAATCAGGTTATGAAGTGATTGAAGTAGCTGAACATGCATTTGAAGATGAAACATTTAAAAATGTTGTTAACCCAAACCCAGAATTTGACCCTGCATGAAAAATACCTTTAGAATATGCAGTTAAATATGATGCTGATATTGTTATTATGAATGATCCAGATGCTGATAGATTTGGTATGGCTGTTAAACACAATGGTGAATTTATTAGATTAAATGGTAATGAAACAGGACCTATTTTAATTGATTGAAAATTATCTAATTTAAAACGTTTGAATAAATTACCAAAAAACCCTGCATTATATTCAAGTTTTGTAACTTCAGATCTAGGAGATAGAATTGCTTGTGAAGGTTATGGATCAACTATTGTTAAAACATTGACTGGATTTAAATGAATGGGAGATCAAATTGCTAAAGAACCAATTACTGGACTAAACTTCGTATTTGCTTATGAAGAAAGTTTTGGATATGTTTTAGATGATTCAACAAGAGATAAAGATGGTATTCAAGCTTCAATTATGATTGCTGAAGTATGCTGATTCTATAAACAACAAAATATGACTTTAATTGATTATTTAAATTCTTTATACGATACATATGGATACTACTTTACTGATACTGTTAACTTAAACTTTAAACCAGAAGAAAAAGACTTAAAAATTAAACCTTTAATGAAAGCATTAAGAGAAAAAGGTATTAGTGAAATTACCGGATTAAAAGTTATTAAATCAGAAGATTATATTAACGGTTTATACAACATGCCGGGTCAAGATCTATTAAAATTCTACTTAGAAGATAAATCTTGATTTGCTGTAAGACCAAGTGGAACAGAACCTAAATTAAAAATTTATTTCATAGGTGTAGATAAATCAATTGATTCAGCTAAACAAAAAGTTCAAGCAATATACAATGAACTAAAACAAATGCTAAACATATAGGAGTAATTATGGAAATTAAATTAAATAAATATATCGATCATACATTATTAAAACCAGAAGCAACTAAACAAGATATTATTAACTTATGTAATCAAGCTAAAGAATATGATTTTGCTACAATATGTGTTAATACTTGTTGAACTAGTTTTTGTAAAGAATTATTAAAAGATAGTAATGTAGGTATTACAAATGTTGTTGGTTTTCCATTAGGTGCTTGTTTAACTGAAGTTAAAGCTTTTGAAGTTAAAAAAGCTATTGAAAATGGTGCTGATGAAATTGATATGGTATTAAACGTTGGTGCTTTAAAAGATGAAAACTATGATTTAGTATTAAATGACATGAAAGAAGTTAAAAAAGCCGCTGGAGATCATGTTGTTAAAGTCATTTTAGAAAACTGTTTATTAACGCGTGAAGAAATTATTAAAGCTTGTGAATTAGCTGTTGAAGCAGGATTAGAATTTGTTAAAACTTCAACTGGATTTAACAAATCAGGAGCTACTGTTGAAGATGTTAAATTAATGAGTGAAGTTGTAAAAAATAAAGCTCAAGTTAAAGCTGCTGGTGGAGTTAGAACTTATGAAGATGCTATTGAGATGATCAATGCAGGAGCTACAAGACTAGGGACTAGTGGTGGAGTTAACATCGTTAACAAAAAAGAAAACAATAGTAGTTATTAATAATTAAAAAAAAGATATGTCTTAAACATAATAAAAAACAAGTGCAACATAAGTAAATAAAATAGATTTTACTTACAAAAACACTTGTTTTTTACTATTTTAAGTATAAAAACCTTACCTTTAAATTAGAAGTAATTTCAATAAATCTTCTTCTTTTTATTATTTATACACCAATCTATCAAAACAGATATACACCAATCTATCAAAACAATAATTATAGTATTATAATAAATTTGATATGAAATTAAGTGTATTAGATCATGGTTTATTAACAGAAGAAAACCAATATAAAAAAGCATACAATCAAGTTTTAGAGTTATGCAAATATGCTGAAAAATTAAACTATTTTTCATTTTGAGTTAGTGAACAACACAACATTAATTCACTAGTGATTTCTAATCCGCTTATTTTGTTGAATTATCTAGCATCTAATACAAAAAAGATTAAACTTGGATCTGGTGGAATTATGTTAAATAACTATCAACCATATTTAATTTCTGAACAAATAAATACTTTAAATTTATTACATGAGAATAGATTTTTATATGGTTTTGGTTCATCAATAACTTCTGATGATAATCTAGTGAAATTATTGGAAGTGCAAACAAATTTAGATTATCAAGCTAAGTTATTATTAGTTGATAAGTTTGTTAATAATCAAGATTTAGATTGTTTAAAAGTTGTTCCTAATATTAAACAACCTATTGATATTGTGATGTTAATAACGAGTGAACAATCAGCTAAATTTGCGGCAGAACACGGTTTTAAAATAAATTATGGGTGATTTTTAAACCCTTCAATGATTTATGCAAAAGAAGTTATTAATACATATATTTCAACTTACAAAAAAAGGTGGAATAAAGAACCTAGCGATATAGCTATAAGTATTAATGTTGTTTCAGCAAAAACCAAAAAACTAAATCAAGAGAATAAAAAAGTTTTAGCTTTTTATCGCACATTACAAAATACTGATCGATTTGAAATATTTCCAGAAATTTCTGATTTTAACAAGTATCAATTCAATGATGAAACTAAGAAAATTTTCGAAAGACATTATTTTTACAGTAAACACTGATGATGATGTTTTACAAATAGATCAATTTTGTAAAAAGTTAAACGTTGATCATTTAATGATTCTTCCGACTTTAAAAAGTATAGATGATAGAAAATTAGTTCTTAAAAAAATTGCAAAATTTTATAACAAAAGGAGTTTGTCACATGAAAAAAGTAATTAATTATTTAGTTTTAGAAAAACAAGAAAATAGTGATAATTACTATTTAAGATTAACTGCAGAAATGCAAGATGACATTGGAACAGTAGGTTATGTACAATTTAAAAATACTGGCAAAACAAATTTTCAAAAAGATGAAGTATTTTTAGCTTTAGAAGCATCAAAAGCTATTTTGACATTGAAAATGCCATTAGATGCTAGTGTTGTAAAATGAAATCAAGAACTTATTGAAAATCCTGAATTAATTAGTTCTGCTGATCAAAACAATAACTGAATCATGATTCTAACAAATATTGATAAGAACATTTTTGATAGTTTAGAAGATTTTTAATATGAACCAAATACAAGATGTTAAACAATTAAACACTTTATTATCTAAAGCTGATGCAATTGTTATTGGAATGGATCTGGGATGACAAGCGCTGATAAAATGGGTTATTCAGGAGATAGATTTCAAGAAAACTTTAAAGACTTTATTGATGAGTTTAAGTTTTTAGATATGTTGCAAGCTAGTGTTTATGATTTTAAAGATATTCAAGGTAAATATAATTTGTTGCAGTGTTCTAAAATGTGTCATAACACTTTATATTCAAATGACAAAGCTGTTTATGAAATGATTGAAAAACAAAAGGATTTAAAAGTTGATTTAGATTTAATTCCTAGATGTGTTAAATGTAATGAATTTTTAGAAGTTAATAAGCGTTTAAAATGTAAAGGAATGGTTGAAGATCAAAGATTTTATGAAGAAAAACAAGCTTATGAGGAATTTATTGATCAAAACAAAGATAAAAAAATAGTATTTTTAGAAATTGGTGTTGGATATGCAACTCCAACACTAATAAAACAACCTTTTTGAGAAATGACAAAAAATTATCAAAACTCAATTTATTTAACACTTAATAATAAGTTGTATCGTGTTCCAAAAGAAATTAGAGATAGAACATATAATTGTTTTGAAGATATTAAAAATACAATCAACAAATTATTGGAGGTAAAAAATGATACTAATAGAACCAATTAGAAACGGTAAATACATTAAAGAAGGTGCTTATTGATTAGCAATTCAAGTATGAGCGCTAAATAAATTAAAATTAGATGATACTGTTGTTTTTCCAAGTATTTCTGATCCACATATTCAAATAGGATATTTCCAAAACCCAGAAGTAGAAGTTAACTTTAATTATTTAAAAGAACATAATCTTGAAATTGTAAGACGTGATACTGGTGGAGGAACAATTTATATAGATTCTAATTCTTTAGGTATTTGTTATTTAATTCCTTATGATCAAAATCAAGCTATTTTAGGAAATTATGATAAGTTTTATGCACCAACTATCAAAATTTTAAAAGAACTAGGTGCTAAAGATGTTACTCAATCAGGTAAAAATGATTTAACAATTGATGGTAAAAAAGTAAGTGGAGCTGCTATGATGTTAATTAATAACACTATTTATGGTGGTAATTCATTACTATATAACATTGATACTGATGCAATGAGTCAAGTTTTAAATCCTAATCGTAAGAAAATAGAAGCTAAAGGAATTAAATCTGTTTCTCAACGTGTAACAGCTTTAAGTAAGTATTTTGATAAACAATATCAAAATTTAGATATCTTTGAATTTAAAGATATTATGATCAAAAAGATTTTTAATGTTGATGATTTAAGTCAAATACAACGTTATGAATTAACCCAACAAGATTGACAAGAAGTTGACGAATTAGTGAATTCTAAATATAAAAACTGAGAATGAACTTACGGATTAAGTCCTAGATATGAATATAACCGTGATGCTAGATTAGTAATTGGTACTATTAACTTTTCATTAACTATTGAAAATCAAAGAATTTCTAAAATCAAAATCAGTGGCGATTTTTTCACTAAAAAAGATATAAAACCAATTGAAGAACAATTAATAGGAACTAAAATGACTTTTGAAGATCTAACAAAAGTATTAAAAGATATTAAACTTTCTGATTACTTTTTCGCAGATTTAGATGAAGCTGAAATAGCAAAAATCATTTTAGATGAACAATAGTGGATCGATAAAAAAATTATTTGAACCATTTAATCTTAATGGTTTTAATCTAAAAGATAGGTTTGCATTATCGCCAATGACTTTAAGTTTGACAGATAAAAATGGAAAAGTAACCGATCAAGAATTAGCATATGCTAATAGGAGAAAAAACTCTGCTAGTTTACAAATTACAGGTGGAGTTTATTTTGATGAATTTGGTCAATTGTTTGAATATGGTGTAAGTGCAAGAACTGATGATCATATAGACTCTTTAAAACAGTTGTATCAAGTAATGAAAACTAATTCAAATTGTGTTGTTTTACAATTAGCACATGCTGGTAAATTTTCCAAAGCTTCTCTTAAAAAATATGGTTATTTATACGGACCATCATATGAGAAAAATCATTTTCCAGTTGAACATGAAGTTTTCGAATTAACTGAAACTCAAATTAAAGAAATTATTCAAAGTTATGCTGATGCTACTTTAAGGGCTATTAAAGCCGGATTTGATGGAATTGAAATTTCAATGGCACAAAGATTACTAATCCAAACATTTTTTAGCCAACATATTAATAAAAGAACAGATCATTATTCATCAGATAATTTTGAAAATCGCTCAAGACTTTGTCTTGAAATATTTACAAAAGTAAGACAAATAATAGATCAATATGCACCTAAAAATTTTATTTTAGGTTTTAGAGCAACTCCTGAAGAAACTTATGGAACAACTTTAGGATATAGTATTGTTGATTTTTTACAATTAGTTGATTTATTAATAGAAAAAACTAAAATTTCTTATTTTGCAATTGCTAGTTGAGGCCATGATATTTATTTAAATAAAGTAAGAAGTGAATGCAAGTTTAAAAACCAACTAATTAATAAAGTAATTTATCAAAAATATCAAAATAAATTACCTATTATTTCATCAGGGGGAATTAATTCTCCAGATAAATGTTTAGAAGCATTGAAATATTGTGATCTAATAGGGTTAAGTTCAGTTTTTGTTGCAGATCCAGAGTTCGTTGAAAAAATCAGGACTAATAAACCAGATCGGATTAAATTAACTGTTAAAACTGAAGAACTAACAGATTTATGCATTCCAAAATCTTCATTTAAAGATATAGTTAATATGTTTAGTTATTGTGAAACAATTCCAAATCAAACAATAGAAACATTTAAAGATAATTTAAAAGATAATTAAAAATAACTGATCAATAGATTTTCAGTTCTTTTTAATTATCTATAAACTCTTCAATAATTTTAATAAATTGTTCTCAATTTTCTTCAAAAAGCATATGTCCTGTTTTTGGTATATAACAAGTTTTGATGTTTTGAACTTTGGTTTGAAAATATTTTAAACATTTTTCTCTGTCAATAACTCCATCAGTTTCACCAAGTACTAATAAACAAGGAACTTGTATCAAACTTAACACCTGATCAATTTTATCGTGTACTTGATTTGAAACTAGAGTTTTTCCTAATTTAACGATTGTTTCATTGTTATAGTCATTAGCTGAAAAAATTTTTTGTGCTAGCCTCATTCAACTGGGATTATTCGTATATTTAGAACTATCATAATATAAAGAAGTTAAAAAATTATTAACTAAATCATCAAACGTTTTAGGAAAATAATCATTTAAAAAACGTTTATCAATAGATTCTGAAGCTTTATTCATTGGAGCTATATAAATTAGTTTTTTAAATAATTGTGGTTTTAATTGATAAGCAAGAGAAATTACTCCACCACCCATTGAATGACCTATTAAAATAACATTTTCTAAATTATTATTTTCTATAAATTCAACTAATAATCTAGCAAAATCAAATACCGATACTTGATCGTCATCAACTGGTTTTGTATTGTTATTTCCAGGAAATTGTAATGCATAATAATCTGATTTAGTTCAATAGTTTTTAAAAATGTCAAATACTCTCGGTGAAGAATTGAACCCGTGACAAAAGATTATATTATATTCATTATTATTATTATTTTTATAAACATAATCATAGTTATAAATTAGTTTTTTCATATTATTATTTAAACACAAACAAAACGATTTTGTACATTATAATAAATTCATTTTTAATTAAAAAACAAGTTAGAATACTAAACAATAAACAAAGCCGTAGAAAATTAACTTCTATGGACCCAGACATATCTTTTATTTTCTATTAAAGAACTGAAACTAAAATAATTACCATAAAAATAAGTATTATTCATAACATAGCAAATAATAAATATTTGATAGAAGATGATCTTTTCTTATTAACTTTATTTGATCTATTTTGATAATTAACTGCATAATTATTAGTTTGTTTAGTTTGATAACTATTAGCAAATTGTTTTTCAACAAGATAATGATTAACTATAGTTCGCTTTCTTTTATTAACATAAATATCTAGTGCATCTAATTTTTCTAACTTTCAATTTTCAACATAATTTATTGAACCATCAACAGATAAGGGTTGAATTCCTGCTTTTATATATCTTTCTAATTCTTCATAATAAAAATCTAACTTATCTTGATCTTTAATTTCTTCATCTAATGCTCTTAAATATCATTGTTTACCTTTTCAAATTCTATTCTTCTCCATGTAATCTATACATTTAAAATAATCTAATTTTAAATTTTTTATAGAATGGTAAATAAGACATTTACGTTCATCATCAAATTCTTGTTCTGAAAAAATAAGTATTTAGTTTTCTAACTATTAAGAACACTCCGTTCATACTCAATCTATTTTTAGTCTTTTGATAGATTTTTATATGTAATAATAAATGTTCAACTAAATTACAATAAACTAATCTATCTTTTGTTTGGTATTCAGGATATTTTGTCATATTTTCTTTTGAAGAAAGATTAGGAATTTTATCTTCATCAATATGATGAATTTCTAATCCATAAAAAGATCTTTTAACATTTAAATTCTCAGAGACAATATCAAAAAATAAAGTACGCTTTACATAATCACCTTCAACCATACCATATTTGCATAAAAGAAAATTAACACACTCATAATAATCACACTCTAACATTTTTTCAATATCAGTGTAATTATCATCTAAAAACATTTTTTGAATTTTATCCATAAATTAATTTTATTATAGTTTAGATTTTTTATTTCAGTATTTCCATTAACACTTTTGTTTTGATTATTTTTAAATTTAGTAGTGTTAGTTTTACGTAAAAAGTTATATCATTTAATTAAGAGTTAAAAGTTGATTATTTAGCACTTTAATAATCTTAATTTAGCTTTAAAAAATAATATTTATTAATTTGAGTAAAGGTGGTTTATTATGAAAAAAGTTTATAAATATTTAACTATCGAAAAAACAGATAATAAAGAAGAATATAATTTTAAGACTAAGTCAACAAGTTAAATAAGATATTCAAACAATTGGATTTATTCAATTTAAAAATAAAGATAAAACTATTTTAGAAAAAGATGATGAGTTTATGGTTATAGAAGCATCAAAAACTATCTTAAGTTTCAAAATACCATTCAAAGCCAAAATTGTTAAGAAAAATAAAGATGCAATTGAAGATCCATAAATTCTAAGTTCAGATGATCAAAATAAAATCTGAATTTTAATAGTAACTGATATTGATAAAAATACATTTGAAAGTTTAGAAGATTTTTAAAATTAAGATAATTAATATAAAATCACTAATTAAATAATTTTTTATAAAACATTAAATTAAAGAACTTGATATTGGAGGAAAAAATATGATTTTAGTTGAACCGATTAGAAATGGACAGTATGTTGATGATGGAGCTTATTGATTAGCTATTCAAATTTGAGCTACTCAAAATTTAAAATTAGATGACACTATTGTTTTTCCAGCAATTAGTGCTCCACATATTCAAATGGGATATTTCCAAAATCCTGAAGTTGAAGTTAACTTTAAGTATTTAAAAGAACATAATCTACAAATTGTAAGACGTAATACTGGTGGAGGAACAATTTATATTGATTCAAATGCAGTTAATGTTTGTTATTTAATTCCTTATAAAGATCACAAAAAAATTCTAGGTAATTTTGATGAGTTTTATAAACCTACTATCAAAATCTTAAAAGAAATGGGAGCAGTAAATATTACTCAATCAGGTAAAAACGATTTAACTATTGATGGTCGCAAAGTTTCGGGTGCTGCTATGATGTTATTAGACGATGTTATTTATGCAGGTAATTCATTATTATATAGAGTTGATTATGATGCGATGGTTGAAGTATTAAATCCAAATCGAAAAAAAATTGAGGCAAAAGGAATTAAGTCAATCAGACAAAGAGTAGCAGCGTTAAGTGAATATTTAAGCGATGAATATAATAATTTAGATATTTTTGAATTTAAAGATGAGTTTTTAAAAAAATTATTTAATGTTGATGATTTATCAAAAGTTCAACGTTACATAATTAATGAAGAAGAATGAAAACAAATTGATGAATTAGTAAATACAAAATATAAAAATTGAGATTGAAATTATGGACTAAGTCCAAGATATGAATATAACCGCGATGCTAGATTAAAAATAGGAACAATTAATTTTTCAATTGCTGTAGAAAATCAAAGAGTAGATAAACTTAAAATTAGTGGAGATTTCTTTGCTAAGAAAAATATCGAAGAATTAGAACAAGCTATTTTAGGAACTAAGATGACTTCACAAGATTTAACTGAAGCATTTACAAAAGCAGATCTACAAAGTTATTTCTTTAATGAAATTAGTGTTGATGAAGTTGTAAAAATTATTTTAGATGAAGAATAATTAATAAAAACATATAAACTTGATAAAGAGTTGATATGTTTTTTTATTGTAAAATAATTTAAATAGGAGTTTGTATGAGTAAAGTTATTTATGATTATGATTTTATTTTTAAAGATAATAATAATGCTGAACAAAATGTTATTTTTTGTCATGGATTTAACTCATCACCTAATTCATTTAAACTATTTCAAAATTATTGAACTAAAACTAATTATTATGCATTACAATTTCCAGGATGTAATAAAACTGCAGTTTTAAAAGATCATCAAATAAGTATTTATCAATATGCTAAATTATTAATTGAGTTTGTTAAAAATAGTAATTTAAAAAACATAACTTTAATAGGTCATTCTATGGGATGTATGATTATTTCAATAGCTTATATGAATCATCCTGATTTATTTAATAAATTAATTTACATAGCTCCTACTAATGCTTTGAAAAATAGACATTTAAAAAAATATTATTTTGCTAAAGATTTTGATTCTTATTTAAAGTTTTTAGATTTACTTTATTATGATAGTAGTATTTTTACATCTAATAGTAATTGATTAAATCAAGCTAAACAAAATTTTAATGCTAATGATTTTAATGATCCAGTATTAATTAAATTAAGAGATTCATTAGAACAAGATCAACTTCAAAAAGATATTATAAAAGCTCATAGTTTAATTAATATTCCAACTTTATTAGTTTTAGGTGAAGATGATAAATTAGTAAATCGAGCTGAGTGTTTAGATTATTTTAATAAGCAAGTTAAAAATGTTAAAACTTGTTGAATAGCTAAAACTGGTCATATGGTATTTGATGAAAACTTTGATGAATTTATTAAAGTAGTTGAAGATTTTATATTATATTAATTTATAGAGTTAACAGCACTAATATTAACTATTTTAAAAAAATTTAATTTGATAATTGAAAACTAAAAATAATAGTGTTATTATTTTATAGTCGTTCATGACTCGTTAGCTCAGCCGGTAGAGCAACTGGCTTTTAACCAGTGGGTCCGGAGTTCGAATCTCCGACGAGTCACCATTGTTTGGGGAATTGGCGGAATTGGCAGACGCACTAGACTTAGGATCTAGCGTCTTTGACGTAAGGGTTCAAGTCCCTTATTCCCCACCAACTTGGACAATAAATCGACCGGATAAAAACCGGTTTTTTATTTGAAAATTATTAAGTGTATATCAATGTTTTTATAAGATAAAAAAATTAAAAATTTTTCAAAAAAACACTTGTATTAGATATCTAATCGTTATATACTTAATTTTGTCACTTAGAGAACAAGAAATTAAAAAAGTCTTGATAGTGAGTATGATCTTTGAAAACTAAATAGAACAAATTATTGTACAAATCTTGTCAAAAAGATGAATTTGAGTAATACAAAATACTTATATTAAAACAATAATAAAATAGTCAGAATCTAACTTAATTTATAAAACAATTTTAAAATGAGAGTTTGATCCTGGCTCAGGATAAACGCTGGCGGCATGCCTAATACATGCAAGTCGAACGGGGGTGCTTGCACCCCAGTGGCGAACGGGTGAGTAACACGTATCTAACCTACCTCATAGCGGGGGATAACTTTTGGAAACGAAAGATAATACCGCATGTGAATCTTATTATCGCATGAGAAAAGATTGAAAGGACCGTTTGGTTCACTATGAGATGGGGATGCGGCGTATTAGTTAGTAGGTGAGGTAATGGCTCACCTAGGCGATGATACGTAGCCGAACTGAGAGGTTGATCGGCCACATTGGGACTGAGATACGGCCCAGACTCCTACGGGAGGCAGCAGTAGGGAATTTTTCACAATGGACGAAAGTCTGATGAAGCAATGCCGCGTGAGTAATGACGGCCTTCGGGTTGTAAAGCTCTGTTGTAAGGGAAGAAAAAATAGAGTAGGAAATGCCTCTATATTGACGGTACCTTACCAGAAAGCCACGGCTAACTATGTGCCAGCAGCCGCGGTAATACATAGGTGGCAAGCGTTATCCGGATTTATTGGGCGTATAGGGTGCGTAGGCGGTTTTGCAAGTTTGAGGTTAAAGCCCGGAGCTCAACTCCGGTCCGCCTTGAAAACTGCATTACTAGAATGCAAGAGAGGTAAGTGGAATTCCATGTGTAGCGGTGAAATGCGTAGATATATGGAAGAACACCTGTGGCGAAAGCGGCTTACTGGCTTGTTATTGACGCTGAGGCACGAAAGCGTGGGGAGCAAATAGGATTAGATACCCTAGTAGTCCACGCCGTAAACGATGAGTACTAGGTGTTGGGGTTATCTCAGCGCCGCAGCTAACGCATTAAGTACTCCGCCTGAGTAGTATGCTCGCAAGAGTGAAACTCAAAGGAATTGACGGGGACCCGCACAAGTGGTGGAGCATGTGGTTTAATTCGAAGCAACACGAAGAACCTTACCAGGGCTTGACATCCAGTGCAAAGCTATAGAGATATAGTGGAGGTTAACATTGAGACAGGTGGTGCATGGTTGTCGTCAGTTCGTGCCGTGAGGTGTTGGGTTAAGTCCCGCAACGAACGCAACCCTTGTCGTTAGTTACTAACATTAAGTTGAGGACTCTAACGAGACTGCTAGTGTAAGCTAGAGGAAGGTGGGGATGACGTCAAATCATCATGCCCCTTATGTCCTGGGCTACACACGTGCTACAATGGCTGGTACAAAGAGTCGCAATCTCGCGAGGGGGAGCTAATCTCAAAAAGCCAGTCTCAGTTCGGATTGAAGTCTGCAACTCGACTTCATGAAGCCGGAATCACTAGTAATCGCGAATCAGCTATGTCGCGGTGAATACGTTCTCGGGTCTTGTACACACCGCCCGTC
>NZ_LFYS01000069.1 GCF_001199495.1 Mycoplasma sp. HU2014
TTTCGTCTTTCTTAAAGTTAGCTCTATTATCAGTAATTATTCTCATAGGATAACCGTATTTTTGAAAAACGTTTTCAAATATTCTTTGATATGAATTCAGAGATTCTTCTTGACTCTCAAAATAAATGTCTAATACTTTATTAGTTCCAACATCAACAACAGCAACACATGTTGCAATTGTGTCGTTTTGAAAGTAGTAGTGAGTACATCCGTCAACTTCTAAAACTTGTCCAAATTTATAGTTATTAGCCGTTGCTAATCTATGTTTTTCTACTACTTTTGGTGTGTAAAATACTAAGTCTTTGCTGTACTTAATAATTTTGCTTTCTTCATTTTGTTTTCTTATTTTTTTTTACTTCTTTTCTAGTTTTTCTCTTACAGTATGCACTAGCAAAACCTTGTTTTATTAATCTTTTATCTAAATTAGAATATGAAATCTTATAACCAAATTTTTCTTTTAAACAACTATGATAATTTTTCAACGTCAAAAATGAACAACTACCATTATTGTTCTCTCCCCCTGTTATTTTCATTTCTCCTTGATAAACTTCACCTAAGTTGTATATTGTTTCATCACTATATTTTTGCGCATTCTTGTTATTTACATTTTTATGAGAAAGTATTATCTCCTTTCCGGTATTTATAAAATCAAGTTATTCTTTCTTATATCTTTTTTATAGTAGAAACAGATTTATTAAATTGCTTTGCTATTGATAAACACGATCTTTTAGGATCTTTTGCAAAGATATCTAATATACGTTTTTTAATTTCTGCATATGACTTATTGTCTAAAATAGTAAACATTCTAACCTCCTTTACCAATTATATGTTTTGGATCCAAAACATATAATTGGTAAGGTATCATTTTGTTTGATATTCCAGACAAATTTAAAATAGATAATGTTTAAAATATAATTTAATATAAAATTATAAATAGAAGATCATAAGGAGAATATTATATGTCAAAAAATAACGTTATTGATATAGTTGTTGAAATTCCTAAAGGTTCATCAAATAAATATGAAGTTGATGAAAAAACTGGAAGAATTAAATTAGACAGAGTATTATATGGAGCTAACTTCTATCCGGGTGAATATGGAATGATTGAAAACACTTTAGATTGAGACGGAGATCCATTAGATGTTATTAGCTTATGTACTTATCCAACATTACCAGGTGTTGAAGTAAGTGTCAGAATTTTAGGATCAATTAAAATGATTGATGCTGGAGAAATTGATACTAAATTATTTGGTGTATTTAATGATGATCCAAGATTTAAAGAATATCAAACTTTGAATGATGTTCCTAAACATTATCGTGATGAGATTGAAAACTTCTTCTTACAATACAAAGCTTTACAAAACAAAACTGTAAAAATCAACGGATGAGGAAGTTTAGAAGAAGCTTTAGAAGAAGTAAAAGAATGTCAAGAAAGATATGAAGAATACAAAGATCGTTTAGCTAAAGGACAAAAAGATGAAATTTTAGCTGAATGAAAAGAAAAAGGTTTAGGACAAGCTTAATAGAAAAAATGAGTTTAGTATTAACTGAACTCATTTTTAATTAGTAATGCTAAAAAATGATAGACAAATTATTTATAACCCGAGTTTTACACTTGTTATGCCAACAAATAAATAAAAAAGATGAAAAGTTCAGATTTTAAGGGGTTTTTCATCTTTTATCTTACTTCTATTTACTTTTTCCGATGTTATTCTAAAATATTTATAGAATACATTACGATAAAGGAGATAAGATAAATTTTAAAGATTCAACTGTTAAGACAATTTTTAGAGTCGTTAGAGGGTATTAAGACAAAAATTGACAAGTTAAACAGGAAATTGTTAAAAGTTTTAGCTATCTAGAAGACTAATGAGATCAAAATGAAAGAACAAACACAATAAAATCACTAATGATAGATCTTGAATTTGATAAAATTTTGAACTCTATAAGATTTAAATAACAATTGAAAAGTTGTTGCACTTTTTAATT
>NZ_LFYS01000070.1 GCF_001199495.1 Mycoplasma sp. HU2014
ATGGAAAGTATTATTTTTGTTATAGGTCAACTTTAACAGAATTTACTCAGAAGAAAAATTTTATTAGTCGAACTTATAAAAAAGGTGTTTATGATGAAAAAAAACTATTGGAAAAAGAAGATCTTTTTGGACTAATTATTTTTGAATGTAATGGAGATTTAAACATAAAAGATATCTACATCTCATACAAAAAGAGATGAGAAATTGAGTTATTATTTAAGCAATTTAAAAATGTACTAGAACAAAACGAAGGAAATGTTCAGGGAAATTACAGAATAATAGCTACTGAATTTATTAATTTTTTATCATCTATAATGCTTTGCAGAATAAAAAATTACTTACTTGAAAATGGTGTTTTAGAAAATAAAACAATTGGTCAAATTTTTAGATATTTATCAAAAGTAATGAAAAAAAGAAAACCAAGAGTAAGAGAAGAGTGGGATGATGTTGAAACATTAAAATATATTAAAGAACTTATTAAAGTTTTAAAAATATAGTGTCTGAAATTGGGAATTTTTTAATATATATTACATTATTTAAAAAAATATTATTTATTTTTGAAAATTCTTCTGGAATATCAAAGAGGAAGATACGGTAGAGAAAGACTAAACCAGGACAATTTTTTTATTATAAAAGAACCATTATTAATTTAAAAGGGTTATATAAGATGAAATCATTAAATTCTATTATTATTATTGATTTAAAGAAAAACAAATCGAAAAACCATAGTTTAATATATAAAAAAGAGTTTGAGATTCTAATAGATATTTTATTTGATGATGAAGAATTAATAGATCTACAAATAGTTACTATAGACAGTTCATTATTTTTAGTAGTAATAACAAACAAACGTTTAATTCTATCTAAAAAATTAAGTTCATGAAATAAAAAAATTGTTCAATGTGGATTAGAACAATTAATTGATATTAAAGTTAATGTTATAAATAATAATAACTCAAGTTGTGTGTTAATTTTTGAAAATGATCAATTTATTAAATTAGAAAATATTCAATTAGTGGTTTTAAAAGAATTTACTAATAAAATTTTTAATACTAGAAATGAGTATATTAACGGGTCTTAGTAGCTTATAGATAATAATTATCTAGAATACATATTATTTAAAATATAAATCCTTTTTATATAATTAACAGCACCTAATTTTATATTTTTTACAACAATAACTTTGATAATAGATATGATTAAAGTTTACTTTTTGATATCTTAGGTTTATTTTGATATATATTTTTATCAAATATTATATTATTTCTAGTTCATTATTTGATTTTATGAATTTCTTTCTCTAGTTTTAGCATCAAATTTATTAGCTTATAAAACTATATCTAATGATTCTTTGTTCATGGATTAAATTAATGTTTTAAAAAATCTTTCAATTAAATTAAAATATTTTAAAAGATTTATATAACCTTTAATGATAAAAACATCTTTTCACTTATAATACTCAATGAACTTTTTATAATATTTATCCAACTCTTTTTTTATGTGCAAATAATTTATTATTAACTTCAGTAAAAAAGACTCACACCTTATCTGAAAATTCATTAAAAAAGTCTGTTATGTAATTTGCAAATAATTCTTCTTTATCAGGTCTTGACATTCATTCTACTGTTACATAAATTGGATTTTGTTGTTTATTTTTTTGAAAGATCTTTGAGTTTTCACATATAAACATAATTTTTGTTGGATCAGCAACAATTAATTGTGCTATCTCATCAACTTTATTTGAAAAATCAATAACTTGTTGTTCTGAAACCCCACTAAATTTTATAATTGGCATAATATTATTTTCCTTTCATTTTTAATATCTTTATCTTTATTATACTAACTAATAAAAATACTCTCGATTTATAAGTTGAAATTATTATTATTTATTAAGTATTTAACTCTTTTAACTGTTTTTGTGCTATTTTAGTTAAAAAAATAGTGTATATTTCTGGAATACTTTAAATAATTAATGTTACAAAAGAAGTTAAGAAATTGAGTTATTTGCAAATAAACAAAAAACAAAAACTATATAAGTTTATAACAATGAGTTATAAGAAAACCGACTAACTTATAAACATTATTAGAACTTTTAATAAAAAAATAAACTACGAATTATAAAAAGATAACTTAGGATGAAAAATTTTATATATGTAATGTTATTTGTTTTTATGCTTAAACTGGTAAACATAGAATTAACAAATAAAAGGGAGTTTGTTTTGGTGTGTAGCTTATATCAATCATAGTAAAATACTTTGTAATATTATTTTTTTTGGTGTAAAAAATAAAAAACACCCAAATTTATATTGAGGTGTTTGATTAAAATTATTTATACAAATAAAATATTAAAATTTAATATTGAAGTTTAGATATAGAATTTCACACTTGATTTGGTAAGTATTCAGCTCGAGCTCAAACATGATGTGTTTGACCTTGTGAATCTACTACAATATTACAGTAATTACCATGAATTGGGTTTTTACCATCAATAAATCCAAAATGACTTGTACCATTTTGTTCAAAATATGTTGTTCATTTATTTAAATTGTTTTTAAATTTATTTTTACCAAAAAGAAATCATCTTGCTTCTCTAATATTTCATAGTTTTCATCCATCATTATAATTATATTTTTTTATAGATGATGATCTATCACCCTCCGGGATATGTTGCCCATCTCCAAACGTTTCTGCGTCTTGAAACATTGAGGTCATATCTGCTAAATTTTGAACGTCTCACATGCTAATATCTTGGTTGAATTTTTTTGCTCTAGCAAACATATTCGATGTAAATTGTAGTTTTTTTGTATTTCATCTATCTAGTGGTTTATTAAATTCAAGTGCAGAATCAAACATATGTTTCATATTTTCTACATTATCAACTCTTCATGAATTTAAATTTTGGTTGAATTTTTTAGCACCACGAAACATTTCTTGCATAACAGCCACACCTGAAGTGTTTCAACTAGATATATCTTGATCAAAAGTCTCAGCATTTCTGAAAACTGCTCACATATTAAATATTTTGTAAGTATTTCATTTTTCAATACCTTTAATAGTTTTAGTTTTATGACCTTCAAAAGCATTAGTTAAAGATTCTATTTCACGTGGTAAATATTCTGGAACTTTATCTAAATGTGTAGGCATTTTTACAATTCTAACAGCACCATCTCGATCAAAATAATAACCTATTTTATCTATTCTTTTAATTTGACTCATATTTGATAAATCAATTTCATTAGTTTCATAAATTTTATCATCATTACCAATATAAACGGTATTTGCATATTGTTTATGGTTAATTGTAACTTTTCGTTCAATTTCCATACCATTATAATTTCATTTTATAACCCCATTTTTTATATGGTTATAAGGATCATTAATACCAACTAATTGTAGATCTTTTTCTATATTAGTAAATCATGGATATTCTTTTAACTTAGGATCTTCTTTTAACTTAGAAACTATATATTTTAAAAAACCAATATGAGTAAAACCTATTTTTTTATCAGAATGATTTTTTTCTAAACTCTCAAATTCTTGTATTTTTTTTAAAATAGGTTGTATAAATTTAGAAAGTAGGTTGTTTGTTAAAAATAGTTTTGGTCAATATTGTTTATTTGAATCTAAGGGACTTGAAGTAGCTCAATTTTTTAAACTTTCTCAACTTTCTCAATTTTCTCATTTTTCTTTTTTTTGTTCATTTGGACTAATACTAATTAAATTTCATTTCGAAATATCTTGATCAAACGATCTAGCAAGATAAAATATTGATTCCATATTTCTAACATTTGAAACATCTCATTTGTCAAGCGGTTTATTAAATGCGAATGCTTGAGAGAATGTTCATTGCATATTTGCTACTTTTGATACATCTCAAGCAGTGTATTTTTCACCATTTTGTTTTTGTACTTCTTTTGTATTGATATCTCGATCAAAACTTAATGCTTTTCAAAACATAGAATACATAGTAGTTACATTTGATGTGTTTCATTTAGAAATATCTTGATTAAAGTTTTTAGCTTCAGCAAACATTCAACCCATATCAGTTACATTTGATGTATCTCATTTGTCAAGATTTGTTATAGAAGATGATTGAACTTGTTTAAATGCTGAAGATAAACTTCAAATAAAACGTGGTAGTTTTTCAGGAACTTTATTAGTAGTATTTTTAAAACTTTCAATTTTTCCATTTGCCCCATAACCTATTTTAATACATTCATCATTTTCGTATTCAGCTTTTTGTGTTTCTGGTCAAACTTTTGTTATATCTAATTTAAGAGTTATTGATTTAGTTTTAACTACAACATTTATATAAGTGGTATCTGGTCTTGGTTTATCGATTGGACTAACATTTTTTAATTCAACTTGATCAGAAAACCCTTTTTCTTTTAACCTTTTATTTAATTTATCAATAATATCTTTAAATGTTCATTTAGCTCAAATATCATCTTTAAATTCAGAGTTTCATATATTATCAACAATAATTTGTTTTATTTCTCTATTTTCTCTTTTTAATAAATCTATTTCATTTTTTTGTTTTTCAAATGAAGATCTTAGTTGACTAACTTCAGTGCCTAATACCCAAAGTCTTGCATTAAGTTGTCCTCTTTCTTCATTTAATTCTTGATTTTGTTTAGCAAGTGATGATACTTCAGCTTCTAGTTTTTCAACTTTAGCTTCAAGTTCTTTAACACTATTTTCAAGTTGTTGTTTTTGTTCTATTATCTCTTCTTGTATATCTTTAATTTCATTAATTTTTGTTTTTAAAGTTTCAACTTGTTCTTTTAATGTTTTAATTTTATCTTTAATTTGCTCAATAATGTTTTTATTTTTATTTAAATTATATTGGCTTTTATTAGTTGTATTATTAACAATACTTGGTATTAAAATAACTGGTTGTGCAATAAGTCCTATTAAGAAAAGGTATTTAAATAACTTCATATAATTCCTTTCTATTTGTTTTATATTCTTATGTTTTTTTAATAATGAAATATGTTTTTATATTTTTTAAACATTTATATTATAGTTACTAAAAAAAAAAAAAAAAGACTTGACAAAAATCGAATGTTTGTATCTAGTCTTTTAAATAAAAGGTAATAATTTAAAATAAGTATATTATCAAAATAAGCATTTAGATCATTATAAGCTTTAAAGTGAAGTTTTAAGGTGTTTTTATAAAGTTATTAACTTATTTGTTTTTAATTTTGTTAAATATCTCATCAAATATTAAAGTCTGAAATATTTGCTGATTTAAAAACTATATTAAAACTAATTTTCAACCAATTAAGAAATGAAATTGAATAATTTATTAAATGATATAACAACAAAAGAATCTTAAAATATTAAAAAATGTCCTAGTTTAATTTTTTTAATTTTATTAACAAAAAACGAGACATTTTAATTACTACCGGTTTTTTATTAGTAATTTATAGCAATATTTTTACGTGGTAATTTATAGCAATATTTTTGCGTGGTAATTTATAGCAATATTTTTGACTAAAATATTATAAAATAATTTTGTATACAAAAGATTTATTAGTTAGGAGAAAATAATGGAATTAAAAAAACAATCAAGAAAGTCATTAATTATATTAATAGCTTTTTGAGCGTTGGTTGGTATTACTTCAACTACTATTTATGAACTTGAATGGTTTGTACAAAAAGTTGTTCTTTTTAATGGATGACTAAAAACTGATCTTTCAAAAGATAGTGTTAACATACCAGGTATGGCTCCTTTTAATTTTGGTAGCTTAGGTGTTAATTCTATTCATAAATTTTATGAAATATTAACAAGTAATGATGAAACTAATGTTGCATTCAGAACACTTAGTGAATATTATAATCACAACATAAATCAAGCTTTTAAAATTGAAGGAATGTTATTTGCAGCAGCTGGATTAGCAGCTTCATTTATATCTGGTCCTTTATTGGTTTTTGCTATTACTAAAAAGCAAAAATATAAAATATTTATTTTACCTATATTACTTGCATTAGCAATTTTTATGTTGTTTGTTATGCCTTTGATTTCAACACTTATTTTATTAATAACAGTGTTTACTCCGGTATTTGCATTTTTATATGCATATAGAACTGCACTAGATCCGTGAGCTACATCAATCGCTCGTAAGACAAATGTTAAAATTGCTTTCGTTCGTAACTTCTATTCAGTAGGAGGAACAATTGGTTCTATTTGTATAACTCAAATGCTTTTCCAATTAAATTCATATCAAGATTCATTAACTTGAAAAACTGCTTATCCATATTATTTAGTTGGTGCATTTGTATTATTATTAGTTATTTTCTTAGTATTTTTTATGCCAGATAATGCGTTTAGTGAATCACACGTAAATCAAGAAGATATAAGCGAAAAAAATTTAAAGAAGTTAAAGAATCAAATGAATTAGATAAACAAATTACACTAAAACAAGTTATTTTTAACAAAAACTTCATAGTAGGTCTTATTGTATTTTTAATCTTAATTGGTGTCGTTCAAGCATTTAACTCAATTTGAACTAATACTGTTGAAAATTTAACTTCATCTACAAAAGAAGTTAATGCTCCAAACCAATTAGGATACCAAAAAGCATTTGCTTTAGGGCCTCAATTATTATTAACATTCTTAATTTTAAAAATAGTATCAAAAATTAGTTTGAAAAAATTCTTAATTTTAACTTCAATTCTTTCATCACTTAGTTTCCTTTTAGTAGGAGTTGTTGTTTATATTGTTAAACCTGCTCACGTTACAATTAATAGTTTAATTGGTGGAATAGGATATGCCGTTACTGGAACACTAGCTATTGCATTAGGTTATGAATTTGTTTCAAGAGTAACAACTCCTCACACAAGACCAGCAACATTTGTTGTATTTAACTCATTAACTTATGGTTTTGGAGGAATTATATTTGTATTTATTAACTCATTCTTATCTCGTGTTACATTCTTTGGAATTAATGGAACAAATGGAATGTGAGTATGATTAATCTGTGGTTTAGTGATGTTATTTGCAGTATTTATCTTAATCTTTGCATTTAAAGAACCTAAGTTTATAACTAGAGAAATTGATGATCATACATTTGATGAAAATAAAAATTCAAAAATGTCACATTTCAATAAAAAAGCTAATAAATAGAAAAGGTGTTTAATATGATTTCTTTATACATTTGAAAACTAGTAAAAGACCGTATGTCTCAAAAAGTTACTTACCAAGATTCATTAGATTTTGAATATAAACTTGCAAAAGAAAATGGATATAGTTTTGATAATATAGACCTTTCTGGATTAGAAAAAGAACATAAAACTATTCAAACAAGATTTGGTGATTTAAAATTATTTAAACATGGTAATGGAGATAAAGTTGTTGTTTATTGTCATGGTATTTTATCTAACAACCGCAACGTTATTAAACTTCTAGATTATTTTATTCCTAGAGGTTATACAGTTATTGCTTATGATAATTTCGGATGAGGAGAATCTGAAAAATTCGGAAAATGTACTTTAGGAGTCAAAGAAGCAGATCTATTAAAAGATGTTATTGACTTTGTTAAAACTAATCTAAAACCTAAACAATTAGTTGTTTATGGAGAATCAATGGGTGGAGGAACTGTTTATAGTTACCTACATAAATATTCAAATCAAAACATTGATAAATTTGTTGTTGATGCTGGGTATAATTCATTTTTTGACAACGTTCAAAAATTAGCTTTTGATAAAGTTAGTTATGGTGTTTATTTAACTTATTTATTACTTCCGATATTATTTAAAATTTCAAAATGACCGGTTAAAAAATTTAACAAGTTAGAAGATTTTAAAAAATGAGATAATGTGTTACATTTACATTCAAAAAGTGATGATTTAGTTTCATATAAACATGCTAAGAAATTTATGGATAATTTACAAAACACTCATGTTTATGAAAAAGATATTCGCCATTGTTGTGGAATATTTTATGCTAGAGACGAACATTACAAAGTATTAGATTCTTGATTAGATATCAAAAAAGTTGAAGAACCAGTTGTAAAAGAAGTTAAACCAAAAGCTAAAAAAACTTCTTCAACAAAATCAACAACTAAGAAATCAACTAAAAAAGCAAAATCAACAACTAAAAAAAGCTTCTACAAAAGAATCAAAAAATAGCTAAAAATAAATAAAATAGTTCAAAAATAATTTTCATAGAACTAATAAGGTTTTTTATTGAAATAATGTAAAATTAATAAAATATTATTCTTAAATTATTAATAAAAAGTTTTTGGAGCTTAATATGTTTAAAAAAAGATTTTCAATAATAAGTTATTTGTCAATGTTTAAAGATCTTAACTATTTAACAACAACTGCTTTAACAACTGCACTATTAATAGCTTTAGCTTCAACAACTTCAATGATTAATCTAGGGGTAGCTAAATTTCAGATTGCTGATGGTGTATTTTTATGTTTAGCTTGTGTTATTCCAGGTCCTATGATGGCTGTTAGTGGAACTTTATATGCTATGATATTTGACATAATTTCAGGTGGTGTTATGTTTGTTCCAGCTTCATTAGTTATTCATTTAATTATGTTTATTTTAGTAAAATTATTGATTAAAAGAATTCCAACTTTTTTAGTTATTGTGATTGCTGAATTGCCTATGTTTTTACACATTTTATATAGTTTTAGTATTACATGATTTAATCAAGGTTTATCAATAGCTAAAACAGAAGCAATAAAATCTCTGATTACCGATGCTATTCAATATGCAGTTTCTGTTGGTTCAGGGATTGTATTATGTATTGCTTTTTCAACTAAAAGCATGAGCAAGGTATTTGAAAATATTACTCCTAATAGTGATTTTGATATTAAAAAAGAGAATAGACTTTAAAAGGTCAATTCTCCTTTTAATTATTTATTCTTGTTATTGTTGTAAATATATTTAGTACTTCTACCATCACCTTTTTTAATAATGATGTTTTCATCTAATAGTTTATTAATTATCTCAGTTGTTCTAGATCTTTTAATATCAATATAATTCTCTAAATCTTTTCTTGTAAATTCTAAATGACTTTTTATAAAACTCATAATTAGTTCATCTCTTGATTGTGGTTTGTATGAAATTGTTTTGTTATAACTATTATTAAATTGTGATTGTGTTAGGTTTAAGTCATTTGGTTTTTGATAATCTTTAGATCTCTCATAATTTAAATTTCAAAGTATTATTTTAAACATTTTATCATTTGATAGAAATTCTGGTTTTAAAGTATTATTATAATTTTCTTGATTTGCATATAATTGTAGAATTTTTGATATACCACTACCTCGTTTTTCCATATAGTTTAATCTTGAAAAGATGTCAGCCAGAATTTCATTTCTTCTTCTTGAAGCTATATTTCATGTTAGCAATTCTTGTATATTAGAACCGTCAGGCATTCCACCAGGAGAAATTATTTCAATCCTGTCATCATATATATCAATATCTATTTGACTTCCTTCTATTGAATAATCTCTGTGAATTAAAGCATTCACTAGTGCTTCTCTTACTGCTAAAAAAGGATAGTCTGGATAATTTATTCTTTTGCGATCACCTTTTTCAGAGATTGTTTTATTATATTTTTGTATAAAATCCTCACATTTATGAAAAATTGTTAATAATCCACCTTCGTTAAACTCATTTGTGTCTATTATCACTTTTTGCTCTGAATATTTATTTAAACCATTCCACCTTGTTAGATAAACTTTAGATGAATTTATATATGCTTCATCAGCTAATAAAGCACCAGCATTTGTTAAAAAATCACCACTAACAAGACCTAATGATTCAAGTTCAGATTTTCTTGTAATTTCTTGACCAATTTTTTTTAATTCAAGATTTAGATTTTTAAAACTTGCTTCATCTCACTTTATTATTGTTTGTAAACGATCAAAAGGAGTGTTGCTTGATTTTATAAACAATTTTCTTAATTGATCTCGATCGGCTTTTACGCTTTGATTACCCATTCTTAGGTATGCTGCTGAATCACTTTTCTTTGAATATAAATAAGGAGGGTTATCTCCCTTTTCAATAATTAAGACTATAAATTTTAAATCATTTTCTTGTTCTATTTCAATTTTAAAATCTAATTTAGGATCTATTCTAGTTTTTATAGACTCACTAAGTTGTTCTGCTGTAAGTTGTGGATTTTTAAGACCTACTACTTGATGATCGTCATTTATACCTATAAAAATTTTACCTCCAACAGTGTTAGCGAAAGCACTTATAGTGTGCATTATATTGTCTGGATTTTTAGGATCAAAACTTTCTTTGTATTCTATTGTTGTTGTTTCTCCATAATGTTTGTACTTCATACAAAACCCCCCCTAACTATATTCATTTATATATATTCTACCACTCCGGTAGATTATTACTGCATAACCGGTAGAAAATTAACACAAAACCGGTAGAAAACACATTAAAATGGTAGAAAATCACTTAAATACCGGTAGAAAACACACCAAAACGACATAATAGTGGTAGAAAAAAACAAAAAAAACGGTAGATTATTACTGCATAACCGGTAGAAAATTAACACAAAACCGGTAGAAAACACATTAAAATGGTAGAAAATCACTTAAATACCGGTAGAAAACACACCAAAACGACATAATAGTGGTAGAAAAAATCAAAAACCGGTAGATTATTACTGCATAACCGGTAGAAAATTAACACAAAACCGGTAGAAAACACACTAAAATGGTAAAAAATCACTTAAATACCGGTAGAAAATATTACATAATAATTAAAGCAATATAATATAAACGGTCACAAATAAAATTACAAAAAACAAACTGATAAAAAAATATACTTAATTTATACTTTATAATCTTAAAGAAAGGTTTAGGGAGTTTTGTATGAAAAATATTATCGAAGATATTAAAAACAATCGTAGAAAATATCTAATTAGATTAATATGTTTAATTTTAGGATTCTATCTTTTTTCACTATCAATTGCCTTATATGCTGTAACTAGTGTTGGAGCAAGCCAAGTTGATTTTACTAACTTTGCTATTTTAGGTATTTTTGATAAATGAGCAAATAAAGATTCTGGTCTTGTAGAATTATCACAATATAAAATAGCATTAACTTCTTTGTATTTATTTTTAATGATTTTATCAGCAATATTTTTATCAGTTTCTATTCTTAAAAAATATAAAGTTGAGAAAAATAAAAAATTATGAATAGAGTTAGTTGTATTAATAGTTTTAGATTTAATAGTTATTTTCACTATGCCATATCTTATCAATGCTCAAATTGCTATGTTTGGAAAAATAGGATACAACGAATGAATGCTTAATTCATCAACACAATATCAATTTAGAACAATATTCTTTTTAATTGCTTATGCATTATATATCTTAGGTCTAACATTTTGAGTTCACTCAGGATGATTAATTAGTCCTTATAATTCAATTAATAATAGTTTTATGAAAATGACAAAATTACCATTTAATACTTCAAGAGTTTTAATGGATATTTTAATTTTCTTACCAGGAGTTATTATACTTTTAGTTAACCCTGTAAGTTGATCAATAAAAGGACAATTCTTGTTAAATTATTTAAATATTGGAACAATTATGTTTGTTTTTGCTACAGGTCCATTATTAGGAAAAACATTAAATGTTTTAAACAAAATAACAAAAATTTATTAATTTGTCTTAAAACGGTTCATCCGTTTTTTATTTTAATCAGTTTATTGATAGGTATGGTTTGTCTACTGAAAATTTTAAATTTTATATAATTAAATTTAGGAGATTAAACATGAAATCAAATTTTAGATTT
The DNA here is from genome assembly GCF_001199495.1 of Mycoplasma sp. HU2014. Classification (GTDB taxonomy): domain Bacteria; phylum Bacillota_I; class Bacilli_A; order Mycoplasmatales; family Mycoplasmataceae; genus Mycoplasma. Next base: position 11,783 of record NZ_LFYS01000070.1, read on the forward strand.
AAAGATTTTTCATCCAAAACAACTGCATTATTGCAAAAATTTGGTCGTGGACTAATGTTACCAATTTCAATATTGCCTTTTGCTGGGTTGTTATTAGGAATTGGTGGAGCAGTCGGTGCTAACTTTTCTCATGATCCTACAGCAACAACGGTTGCTAGTGCTTTAAAATCAATGTCAGATATAGTTTTTGCAAATCTAGCTATATTATTTGTAATTTCTATAGTAATCACTTTTACAAATGATTCTGGATCTGGTGCTTTTATGGCTATATTAGGATATTTGGTTTTTAATTCTACTCAAACACCATTTATTCACTTTGATAACGATGGAAAATTAGTTGATATTTTCTACTTCCATAAAGGTGAAATATTAAATTCGATTTTAGCTGTTAATTTAGGAATTAAATCCTTACAAACTTCATTATTTGGAGCAATTGTAGTTGCAATAGTTATTGTTGTTATTTATAACAAATTTAAATATATTCAACTACCTAATGCTTTAAATTTCTTTTCAGGAATAAGATTCTTACCTATTTTAATTATTCCTGCAATGTTTTTATTATCAATATTATTTTTAATATTCTGACCATGAGTTGGTCAAGGTATAGGTCATGTTGGAGTTGCTCTACAAAAATCACCTAGAGGATTAGATGGATTTATTTATGGTGTATTAGGTCGTGCATTAATGCCTTTTGGATTACGTCATATTGTTATTACATTAACTTATCAATCTGAATTTGGTGGAGTATTAATGCTTGACTTATTAATTGAAAAATTAAAAGAAGCAAAATTAGATCAAGCTCAAATCGATACAATAATAAAATCATTTAATGATGTAGCTAGAGATGGTAAAAGACTTATTGGAGATCAAAATATTTGAAACTTTATAAACTCAATTTCACTAAATAAAATTAACGATATACCTTTATTTCAATGATTTGATAAAGAATTAAATGTTAATGCAGGAAGATTTACTCAAGATTATCCTACTTATCTAGGAACTTGTATGGGAATAGGATTAGCGTTTATATTTACTTCAAATAAAAACACAAGAAAACAAACTATTTCAGTAATAGCAAGTGCAATGGCTGTTTCATTCTTAACTGGAATTACTGAACCACTTGAGTTTACATTCTTATTTATTACTCCAGTTTTATACTATGCAGTTTATGTACCTTTCTCAGGATTAAGTTATTTATTTATGAACTTAGTTGGTGCTCATGTTGGAGTAGGTTTTGCAAGAGGATTTATTGATTTATTAGTGTATGGAGCTTTACCAGTATTAAAAGGAACTAGATTCTATTGAGCATTTATATTTGCTTTATTACAAGGATCTACTATATTTGTAATATTCTACTTCTGAATTATTAAAAAAGATCTTGCTACACCAGGAAGAAAAGGTAATGAATTAGGTTTAATTAGCAAAAAAGATTATCAAAAATTAAAAACAAATCAAAAACAAAATGCTGAACAAAGAATTGGAGATATTATTAAAACTTTAGGTGACAAAACAAATCTTGAATCAGTTTCAGCTTGTGCTACAAGATTAAGAGTTGTTGTTAAAGATATTAATTTAGTAAATAAAGAAGAATTAAATAAATTAACAAATATGGGATTTATAGTAAAAAACAATAATGTTCAAGTTATTTTCGGTGGAGAAGCAACAATCATTTCAGATAAAATTAACGAGGTTTTAAAACAAGATTAATAAATGTTTTATCTACTAAAAAGTGTTATGTCTTTATAATATAATTAAAATATTGATTAACTATTAAGGAGGAACTTTATGTTAGATATAAATTATATTGAACAAAATTATGATGAAGTTGTTAAAAGGTTAAACATGCGTAACCAACAAGATTATTCATCAGATTTAAAATTCGTAATTGAGAAAAATAAAAAAAGAAAAGAACTATTATTAAAAGTAGAAAAAATTAAAGCAGAAAAAAACCAATTATCTAAACAAGTTGGAGTTTTTGTTCGTGAAAAAAAACAAGATGAAGCTGAACAAATTAAACAACAAGTATCTAAAATGAATTCTGAAATTCAAGTACTAGATGATGAGTTAAAAATAACTAATGAAGAAATGATTACCAAACTACAATACATTCCAAACTTACCACATAAAGATATAACTTTTGGAAGTGACGATAATGATAATGTAGAAATTAGAAAATCAAAACACACCAAACTAGTACAACACAATACTCCACACTGAGAAATTGCAACAAAATTAGGATTAATTGATTTTGAAAGAGGTACAAAATTAAGTGGTTCAAGATTTTTAATTTATACTGGATTAGGTTCAAAATTAGTTAGAGCAATCGCAGATATTTTATTATCAAGACATGAGAAATTTGGTTATAAAGAAATATTCTGTCCTTTAATTGTTAATACTGAAATAATGAAAGGAACAGGACAATTACCAAAATTCGCTGATGATATGTATAAAGCTGGTGATCAATGATTAATTCCAACAAGCGAAGTTCCTTTAACAAATTTACACGCTGGTGAAATTCTTTCAAGTGATGTGTTACCTTTAAAATACACTGGATTTACTCAATGCTTTAGACAAGAAGCGGGAAGTGCTGGTCGCGACACTAAAGGTATGATTAGATTACATCAATTTAATAAAGTTGAATTAGTTAAAATAGTTCATCCAGATCAATCTATGAATGAATTAGAATTATTAGTAAAAGATGCTGAAGACATTTTAAATATGTTTGAATTACCTTATAGAGTTGTTGAATTATGTAGTGGTGATATTGGATTTAGTGCGACTAAAACTTATGATTTAGAAGTATGATTCCCTGAACAAAATAAATATCGTGAAATTTCTTCTTGTTCAAATTGTTGAGATTTCCAAGCTAGAAGAATGCAAACAAGATTTAGAGATGCTGATGGAGAAGTTAAATTAGTTCACACATTAAACGGTAGTGGAGTTGCAATAGATAGATTAATCGCTTCACTTTTAGAAAACTGATGAGATGGAGAAAAATTAATATTACCTCCAGTATTAAGACCTTATTTTAACAATCAAGAATACATTAAATAATTAAGTAGCTTTGCTACTTTTTTGTTTTTAAGAAAAAATACATTTTTATAATATATTATTAATATTGTATTACTTAATTCTTGGGAGAAATTTATGAGAAAAAAAGAGTATCAAAAAGAACCTACATTTTGAAATATTTTTGTTTTTATAATGCTGATCACTTTTGTTGGTTTTGGTGGTGGTAATGCTATGATGCCTGTTATCAAACGTTATGCTGTTGATAAATATAAGTGATTAGATGAAGATGAATTTCACCATAATGTGGTTTTAACAAATATGCTACCAGGTCCTGCTGCAATTCAAACTACAGCTTATATATCCTTTAGAACTTTAAGTAAATTTAAAGCTTATTTAGTTGTTAGTTTAGCTTCAATGCCACATATCATTTTAGCTGTTGGTCTAATTTTTGCATTCAATAAAATACCAGGTCAATATTTAATTGCTGTTCAAACTGGAGTTTTAGTAGCAATTGCAGGAGCACTAATTGGTTTTGGGTGAAACTATTTTAAAAAAGGTATTAAAGTTATGAAACTAAGTTTATGAATGATTTTATTTTTAGTTAGTTTATCATTTTCTTTATTTATTCCAACTCCTTATAATGTTCCGGTATTAGTTATGGTTTTAGTTATTGCTATTTATTCAACAATCTTTGTAGTTAAAGCAAAAAGAACAAGAAAATCAATGGCTAGAAAGGATGTAAAATAATGACTGCTTTTATTGCGTTTTTTGTATCCTTATTGTTACTTATTTTTGTTTCATTATCAGTGTTTGGTGGTGGACAGGTTTTTATGCCAATATTTGTTTGAATGTGAAAATCGCTAGAAAGTTGGTTTGGAATTAATATCCCTGAAGATCTTATAAATACCGTTTTTGCAGTTTCTAATTCAACTCCAGGAATTTTAAGTCCTAAGTTTGCTGCTATTACTGGATATATGGTTGCTCAAGGTCAATGATGAGGATTTATTGCAATGATCTTTACATATTTAGCATTTGTATTACCTGCTATTTTTATGATGGACATTGCTTTAAAATATTCTAAAAAATTTCATCAATCAAGTTTTTTTAAATCATTAATTAATATTATGAATCCTGTTGTCAGTGGAATTATTATCGCTCTAGCTATTGAAATATTTTTAAGTTGTATGTTTCCTTATCTAATTTTTAATAAGTCAGCAAGTGAATATTTAGGAATTATAGATCCTTCAAAATCAACACCTAACATGAAATTTTTTAGTGGATGAAGATTAATTGCTTTATATTGTTATGTTCCAATAGGAGTTGTTGTAAGTTTTTATTTATATCTTAAAAAAATACCAATATTTGGATTAATATTTGCAAACATAATAATAAGTTTAATATTATTTGAACCTTGATTAGCTTAGATTTGCTAAAGAAAATAATCTTAATATAGTAGAAAATGCATTTTTATTTCCAAGTGATGAAAATCATAACATAAAACGAGAAAAAATAGGATGCGTTAGTATTGTGTTCTTTCAGAGATTTTAAATAAACAAAGTTGTGGTGTATCAGTTATATTTAAATAGTGTGAAAAATGTATAAAGAATATCTTAAAAATAACTATAAAAGAATAATTATGTTTAAAATATTATTAACTAATTGAAAGGAGCTAAAACATGATAAAAAGTACTTATTTTGCAGGTGGATGCTTTTGAGGTGTTCAAGAATATTTCTCTAGATTAAATGGGGTAGTTAATACTGAAGTTGGTTATGCTAATGGAATAACTGATAAAACTAAATATCATAGTTTAAAAAGAACATTGCATGCTGAAACAGTAAAAATTGATTATGATTCAAACATAATTTCGCTTGAAGAATTAATTGTACATTTGTTTAGAATCATTCATCCAGATTCACTAAATAAACAAGGAAATGATGTTGGTGTTCAATATAGAACTGGTGTTTATTTTACTGATAGTAGTGATGTTAAAACTATTGATTCAGTTTTTAATATTTTTAAAAAGAATTACAAAGAATTTTATGTTGAATTAGAAGAATTAAAAAACTATTCAGTAGGTGAAGAATATCACCAAGATTATTTAAAAAAGAATCCTACTGGATATTGTCACGTAAATCTTGATGTTGATTATAATTTAACTGATAAAGAAAAAGAAATAATTAATCAAGTTAGAAAAGAAATATCATTAGACGATTTAAGTTATAGTGTTTTAAAACATTCAGCAACAGAAAGACCACACACTTCAGAGTTAAATAAAGAACACAGAAAAGGAATTTATGTTGAAAAAATAAGTGGTGAAGCATTATTTTCTTCGTCTACTAAATTCGATGCAGGTTGTGGTTGACCTAGTTTCAGTGAACCAATTAAAAAGAGAAATGTTACTTATTTAGATGATAATTCTCATAATATGTGTAGAATTGAAGTTCGTTCTAAAGTTGGAGATAATCATTTAGGTCATGTGTTTAATGACGGACCTAAAGATATGGGTGGATTGAGATATTGTATTAATGGTGCAGCTTTAGAGTTCATTCCTTTAGAAGAAATGGATGAAAGAGGATATTCAGAATATAAAGAATTTGTTAAATAGATAATAGAGAAGGAGTTGGACCTTCTCTTTTTTGAAAATAAAAAAGTTATGTTTTTCAACACAACTAATTTACTATATAGGTTTTACTTCTCTTGAATTTTTTGGGTCTATTTCTTTATTTCAATCACCTTTAAATCCGCGTAGGTATTGGCCATTTGCATCTGGATATAGAGATTGATAACCTTTAATTTTTTCATTATTGTAAATTTCAAGTCTTCTTTGGAACTCATGATGTTGAATTATTTTTTCATCAATCTTAACTCCGACCATACGTTCTGGTTGTGAACCTAAAGGGAAACGAGAAATTGTCAATTGGTCTACATATGAAACTGTAGGAACTAATTCAGATTCTTTTACATATGTAGGAATTATTAATGACGAAGATAGACTCAAGTAGTTTTCAAGTTTTGATAATTCTTCAAATCTCTTTTTATGATCAGGTATAGTTTCATCAACCTTTTCAACTGTTTTAAGTAGGAACTCAGATGTTCTACGCAAGTGTTCATAATGTTTTTCATCGTTTTTTATAATGTCAGCTGGTGTAAGATTACCTGAAGAATCTTTTTTAAATGTTTTGTTTAAACTCATTATGTAATCGAACGCTCCATCATAAAGAACTGTGTATAAATAGTTTGTTGGATCTGCATAATCAGGAGATCAACCTATTTCCTTTATTGAAGTTTTTCCTGCTCTAACTAATGTAGAGAACTCGTTTGCTGTAGGAGGTGTATAAGTATCTATAACAAATGGAGAGTTTATATCACCGTTACCTCTGTTACGCACTAAGAAATTGAAAGTTTTAAAAGCAGTAGTTAAAAAGTTAATGTAACCAGTAGCACTTCCTGTACTTGAGTTTCCAGGATTCATTAAGAAAGGTATAGTGATTGGAACATTTGTGTTAATTCCAAGATTTGTCATATCCTCTTTAACTTGTTGTTTTAATAATTTTGTTTTTTGATGTAAATTTTTTAATTTTGTATCTTGACTTGGATATGTTTTGTTTGGATCAACATCATCATATTTACCAATTAATTTAATAAATTCTTTAGCTCTTTCAACATTTTTAAATTCAACTTTAGAAGGATCTTGATTTAAATTAAAATTGTCGCCACTTACACTTAATTCATCATCTTTTAAGAACGCAGATAAAACTAGAAGATCGTTTTCAAAGAATGTATCTTTACCTCGATCAAGAGCGGATTTTGGACTACCATGGTTTTCTTTAATTGATCCAAATCTCTCTGATCATTTTGATAGTTGCTCATCATTGATTATGTCTTTAGAAACAGGATTTTCTTTAAGAAGTTTAATTAATCAACCTGTAGTAGATGTTTTTTCTTGATTAGTAGAATCTTTTGATTTGTCATAGTAATTTTTAGACATAACATCAAAATAATCTACTGTGTTATCCTTTTTGTTCAGTTGAATTGTCTGGTTTATGACTATCCTTATAACTTGCAATATGTGGACTTGTGTAAGTGTTTCTTAATGAACTACTTGTTTGACTATTACCATCAATTGCACTAGAGAAGAATTTTGCAAAAATAGATCTATTTAACAAGTATCTAAACATTACTCTAAATGATTTCAATGCAATTGTTTTATTTAATTCTGCATCTTGTTTAGCATTTCTTGTTGTTCTTGTTCCGTCTATTAAACTTCCTTCTCTATTAAGTTGTATTTCTTCATATATACTTGTTCCTTGACTTTGATAGTTAAAGGCAAATGCTCAAGTTGTTGTAGGCTTTGTTTTAACAACATTTGTTCCTTTAAATCTAGGAGTATCTATATTTTTAACATATGTTTCTCATCCAGCAAGATCGTTTGGAACAACTTTAAATGAAGATATATCTCCAGTTTGGAAGAAGAATCTATTTGAAGCAGGATCTCCTTTACTTGAGAAACTGTAAAGTATTTTGTGTATATGAACACTTTCTTTATTAAAGTAATGTTCATTTCTTCTTAAATTTAAGTGTCTTCCTGCAAGATAGCTATCAACAACATAAGGACCAGAATATCACATTGTTTCATAACCATCTTTTTTACCAGAAGATGATGAATAAGAAGTACCAGCAAATTGTGATGCTTTTTCTCCGTCATTATCAATACTTAAATATTCAACAGAAAAATCAGGCATAGGTGCAAAACTTAAATAAGAAATAATTGTTTCAAAATAACTTGTAGGTTTATTTAAGTGGAAAGAAATATCGTAGTTTTCTTTGTCATTACCCTCTTCTTTTTTAGCTTTACTTATGATTTGTCCTTTTTCAAAAGATTCTTCTGCAAGTTGTTTGGTTGATTTAGAATTGTTTAATGCTATTTTTTTTGATTCTTCTTCATTTAATGTCATGTTGTATGCCATGATAGCGCGATCTAAATAATAACTAGATCTCATTTCTTTTTCTAACGAAGTGTTAGCATCTTTATATTTGTCACTTTCTTTATCAAATATTGGATCATATAAACTATCAGGTTGTTTATCTTTTGTGTAATTAGGATTTGAAAGTTTATTTAAAAAGTCAACTAATTCTCTAGTCTTATTTAATGCTGAAGTTCAAATATCTAAAGTTAGAGCTCTATTATTTTTGTTAAATACGTATCTAAAAGTATTGAAAAAATCTTTTGCAGTAATTTTTCCTTTGTCAATAGATCTACCGTTTTCTAAAGCTGTTCATCTAATGTTATCTCTAAGTTTAAAATCTCATTGTTTAAACTTATCGTCATGTTTTCATTTTAAAGCTAAAGCTCCTTCAAAATTATCATGTTTATCAACTGTGATTAAAGTGTCTTGAAGTTTAGCAATAGCTTTACTATCAAATGCGCTGTTATTAATAGCTGAGTTTCAGTTAACAATAGGACTAACAATTAAGTCTTTAAAAACTGTAGTATCTGATAACTTTCTTGATAATAACTTATTTGGATCAAAACTTAATGAACAACTAACAGCTGTGGCTGAACTTGACGCAAGAAACATACCGCAAGTTGCTAAGCTTAGTAACTTTTTCATACTTATCACCTTCTTTAACTTTCTTTTTTATTTTTATAATATTTCTCTAACTCTTTTTGATACTCTGCAAATTCTCTATCATTTGCATATACATAGTGACCGTTTTTAATTTCTCTTCATTTAGGAAAATCAATTAAATAATCATGATGTTCTTTTTCTGGTTTATATTCAAAGTGAACTTTCTTTCTTTCTTGAATAGGATCAGGTAGAGGGATTGCACTTAATAATGAACGAGTATATGGGTGTAATGGACATTCAAATAACTCATCTGATTCAGCTAATTCAACAATGTCTCCTCGATAAATTACCGCAATTCTATTTGTAGTAAATCTAACAACACTTAAATCATGAGCAATGAATATATAAGTTAAATCAAATTGTTTTTGGAATTTACTTAATAGATTCATAATTTGTGCACGAATAGAAACATCAAGTGCTGAAATAGGTTCATCAGCTACAACAAATTTAGGTTTCATAATTAGTGTTCTAGCAATACCAATTCTTTGACGTTGACCACCTGAAAACTCATGAGGATAACGAGATAAATGTTCAGGAAGCATACCAACAGTTTGTAATAATTCAGTGATTAAATATCTCTTAATATCACTTATTTTTACATCACTATTTTTATCTAGTTTTTGTTGAGAATTATTTTTGTTAAATCATTTAATATAAGATTTTTTAACTTCATCATTTTTATAAAGTTCTGGGAAGTTGTCTAATCCTTCTTGAACAATTTCTTCAATCGCCATTCTATCATTTAATGATGAACTTGGATCTTGGAAAATCATTTGGATATCTTTTTTATTTTGTTTTATTTCTTGTTTAGATGGTTGTTGGAAAATTCTTCCATTTTCTAATGCTTTATAAAAGTTATTTTCTTCAATAATTTTAATAAGTTTTTCATAATCATCAATTAATCATTTTTCATCTTTAATTGATTCTAATTGTCTTGAAGTTGAAGCTCAATTTTTCTTAGGTTGAGTTAATGCTACATTAATTATTTGAGCTTTTCTTGCTTTTTTAATTAAAACAGAAATTTGTTTTTGAAGTGAAATAACTTTTTTTAATCTAACACCTAGTTGATCAAAGAAATTAGAAATTGAAGTGTGATATCCTTTTTCAACTTTAGTTCTAATATCAGTCATTTCTTCTAATATTCAATAAATTTGATTTTCAAGATGTTTAATTTCAATCATAATATCACTAACAACTGTTTGATAGTGGTTAACAGCAGTTGAAAGTTCTTTACTAGTTTCAATGTAATCAAAAACAGTTTCTAAAAATTTTGATAATTTATCTTGTAATCTAATAATTTTTAACATTCTTTTTAAATTATCATTGATAGATTCAGAGATTATTCAAAGGTTAACATCCTTTTTACTATTTATTAATTTAGTATCTTTTAAGTTTGTTCCCTCTTCAATAATTCTTGAAATATTATCTTTATAATCTTCTAATTCTTTAGTTTTAAAATTGTAAAACTTAGATTGAGTATATTTATAAAATACCCTTTTAAATTCATTTGAATAGTCATTTAAACATATAGAAGTATTTAGTTGGTTTTGTTTCATAACATCTAAATGTCTAGCTATTTTTTTATTAATTTCATAAACATTAGGTGCTTTACCTCTTAATAATTTATTTTCAAAAAAGATAGCACCATCTTGTATAGGTTGAATACCCATAATTGCTCTACCAATAGTAGTTTTTCCTGATCCAGATTCACCAACTAGTCCAAAAGTTTCTCCTTTAAAGATATCAAAACTTACACCTTTAACAGCTTTAACTTTATTTTTACCACTACCAAACTCAATTAGTAAGTCGCGGACTCTTATGATTTTTTCTTTATTCATAATTATTCACCAACCTTTGTATTTCCAACAGCATGTTTTAAAAGTTCTAATTGTTTTGGTCTTTCGATTTTAGGAGCACGTGGATCTAATAATCAAGTTTTAGCATAATGAGTATCTGAAACTTTAAACATTGGAGGTTCATATTTATAATCAATAGCTAAAGCAAATTTATTTCTTGGAGCAAAAGCATCCCCATTAATTTCTTTAAATAATGATGGAGGTGTTCCAGAAATTGAATATAAGTCCTCACCTTTTTTACCTAATTGTGGAAGAGATAGTAATAATGATCAAGTATATGGGTGTTGAGGATTGAAGAAAATTTCTTCAATTTTTCCATGTTCTATAATTTGACCAGCATACATAACAGCAACCCTATCAGCAACATTAGCAACAACACCTAAATCGTGAGTAATAAAAATTACTGTAAATTTATATTCTTTTTTAAGTTCTTTAATTAAATCTAAAACTTGAGCTTGAATAGTAACGTCTAATGCAGTTGTTGGTTCATCACAAATTAATATTTTGGGTCTACATGCAAGAGCGATAGCAATAACGATTCTTTGACGCATTCCTCCAGAATATTTTCTTGGTAGATCTTTATAACGTTTTTCGACATTTGTAATACCTACTTTTTTCATTAAATTAATTGCTTCAGCTTTAGCTTCTGATCTTGATAAATTATTATGAATTCTTAAAACCTCTGAAATTTGAAAACCAACACTTAATAAAGGGTTTAAAGATGTCATCGGATCTTGAAAAATTGTAGCAATTGTTCCACCACGAAGTTTTTCTAAGTTTTTAGCTGTTCTTCTTTTGATTATGAAATTTGGTAATTTAATAAAGTTTCAAATTTCAAGTAATGATTCAATCTTTTCTTTTTCTAAATTTTTAGATTCATTTGAAATTTCAGTTAAAACCTCAATCATTAAATCTTCAAAATCACTTCTAAATTCAACTTTTTCTACTTTACTTAAATAGTCTTTAGCTAAGTTTAAATCATATTCAAAATCGTTTTTATTTTTATTAATAAAACTTACAATTTTTTGATATAAAAATTTTTTATAAATTGATAGCAATTGGAAGTTAGCATTTTCTTGTTTTAATCTATTAATTAATCTTTTTAATTCATTAATTTTAAATTCTAATTTCTTAGGATCTTTAATTAATTCAATTTGTTTATTTAATCTTGCTACTTCTTTTATAAAAATATCTCTTTTAATTATTTTTTTAATGTTTTTAGTAAACTCATATTTTTTTAATAATTCAATTTTAGTTTCTAAATCTTTAATTTTTAGATTAATAGAATCAATAGTTGCATTTTGTAAATCATTGATTTGAGATTGGATCTCTTTAATTTTTAATTGATTATATTTTCTAATCTCTCTTCTTGAGTTATTTTCTAAATTATTTTTATGAAAATCTACTAAGTTTACTTCGCTTTTAAAATTAGATATAGTGTTTTTATCATTTCTTGGATAGTAAGTAATAGTCCCATTAGCAATATATCCATTTTCTTCTAACATATTAGTTAATGTTTTTGTAAAAACAGATTTTCCTGATCCAGATTCACCAACTATAGCAACAGTTTCACCATCATAAATATCAAAACTAATATCTCTTATAGAAGTTAAAACTTGAGAACGAACTCTAAATTTAACAACTAAGTTTTTAATAGATAAAATAACTTTTTGTTTCATAATCAAGTTCCCTTTCTAACGGTGGTTTTTTGGATCTAATGAGTCTGCAAATACTTTTAATACTAAGAAGAATAATAATGAAATGCTTGAAATAAATGCTACAGGAATCACTAGTAAATGTGGAAAGACTTGTCATTCAGTACCACCAACAGCAATTTCTAAAATTTTACCTAATGATGTTTTAACTGAACCATCAACAAATCCTTGTCCAAGATATGAGATTGTAGCTTCAATTGAAATTGCAGTTGGAATTGCAAATACTGCAACCTGGATTAATATAGGTAAAATTTTTGGGAAAATATTTTTTCTAATAATTTTTCCTGAACTTGAACCTAGTGTAACTGATGCTATGTTGTAATCTGAATTTCTAACTAATAAAACTGCAGCTCTAATGTTTAAAGCAGGACCAATTCAAGCTTGAATAATAATTGCTAAAATCATTTGTCAGAACCCAGTTCCTGATATAGAGATAATTAAAATAATCATAACTAGTTGAGGAGCGATTAAAATTAGTGCTGTTACTTGGTAGAATAAAATATCTAATTTTCTGAAATACCCTCAAATAAGTCCTGCAAAAATTCCAATAGCTAATTGAATTGTTACAACTACAAGTGCGAAAGTAAGAGTTGTTCTTAATCCTAATCATATTTCAATTCAATAATCTTGACCTTGTTTTCCTAGTCCAAATAAATGTTTAGCACTAGGTGCTTGAGTTGAATTACCTGGTCTAATTAATGGAACAGCTACTTGATCTCATGATATAACTATTGACATTATCATTAAAAGAGCTAATAAACTTACACAAATAACAAATACTTTACTTTTTATTAGAATTTTACCAACAGCTTTTCAATAGCTATAAGGTTTTGTTGCGATTGATTCTAATCCTTTTTCTTGGAAACCAATATGAGTAAATAACTCTTGATCAATTTCTGTTAAACCTATTCCGTTTTTCAACTCGAAAGATTGGTGTTGTTCTGCTGTAAAACCAGAATAAATATCTTTTGAATTTCATTTTTTAGTTTGCATAAAAACCAATCCTTTCTATTTTTTAGTTAAGCTAACTCTTGGATCTAATCAAACATAAATTAAATCTGATAATAATGAAGCAAATATTGTTGCAAATGATGATAACACTGTAAATCCTAAGAATACAAAGAAATCATTTCCACCAGCTGATTTAATAATGTATTGTCCCATTCCAGGAATTGATCATTGAGTTTCAGTTAAAATTGATGAACCAAACATAGTTAAAATAATTTGGCTTGGTATTGTTCTAATAGTTCTTATTCCTGAGTTTCTAAAAATATGTAAGTAGTAAGCTCTTCTTGTACTCATACCTTTAGATAAAGTGAATTTTACATAATCTGCAGTCACTTCTTCAATTGCGTATCGTCTTGTGTATGAAGCAACAATTGGTATGTTAATAATTACCATTGTCATGATAGGTCAGAATTTTGTAGCAAACGATCCAGTATTGTAAAGTCCAGAACTTCCTAAAATTGAAACTGAGAATATAAATACAACTAAAACAATAACTAATGATGGTAATGCAACAAGAAACGCTGAGGTTCCACTAAATAAATTATCAAATAATCTATTTTTCTTTTTAGCTTGTTGAATACCAATTAAAATACCTAAAGTGTTAGCAATTATAACTGCAATTGATCCAAACATAAATGAATAAGGCATTGCAGTTTTAAATAATTTAAAAACATCTGATGATTCTTGAGCGATTGAAGGACTTGAAACTACTCCTAAATATACAAATCTAGTATCAAAAATTTGTTCAGCAGTTCAGTTTCCAGTTCTATCAACTCCATAAACAGCATCAACTAAAATGTGTTTAGGAATAAAAGGAATAATGTTTTTTAAATAATTTAAAACTTGTTCTCAAAACGGACCGTACACACCGAATTTTTTCATTCTATCAATTAAAAGTTCGTCTTGAGCTTTTTTTGATAAACCTAATTTTTCATAGTTTGGAGGTAAATATTTTTCATCAGGAGTAATTGCTCTTGTGATTGCATAAAGTAAAACAATAGCAACTAATAAAGTAATTAATCCATAAACAATTCTTTTAAATGAATAAGCGTATAAAGGATGTCTTACAAAAAACTTATAAATATTAGCATTTAGATCGCTATATCAATATTTAATAGTTGTTAGTTTGCTTATCTTTTCATGATTATCTAACTCAGAAGATAAATCAAAATCTTCTGATAATAGCTCATTTTTAAAATCTATTTTTTCATCATAAATAATAGTTTTTTTATTTTTCATGCTAGATCCCTTTCTATTATTTTATATTTTACATTTACAGTTAACTAATTTAACTTAACGGTTATTATAACAATAATAACACTTCAAAATAAAATAGTCAAAAAATAAACAATAAAAATTTTCGAAATTTATAAATATGTATTTTATTAAAATACTATTTAATAATTATAAAATATTGGGTTAAATTATTCATTAAAACTTATTCATTAAAACTTATTGATTTAATTTAAAATTATAAAACAGTTTTTTTAATATAAAATTAATAAATAAAAGGAATAAATTATGAAAAACAAAAAATCTCAAGAACTAAAACAACATAGAATAAAAGATAATATAGATTACCACAAAGAAGTTGATCAAAAAATAAAAAGCGTATATGAATCTAGATCTTATTCAGCTAAAGTTTTTGAATATAATCAGAAAAAAGCTTTGAAATGACAAGGTTGATTAATTGTGTTAGTTATTTTTGTTGTTACTTGTTTATTGTCTGTTTTATTTGGTTATTTAACTTTAAATATAGAGAATAAAACTTTTAATGATTGAAAAGGAATTACTTGATTTTCTATTATTATTGGTGCAATTTTATTTTTAATTAGTATTGTGATTGGATATTTAAGAAATAAACACGCGATGTGATTTTTTAACGATAGAAGAAGACGTTATCAAAAAACATTAGATGATGATGAAGCTAAATTAATTAGACTTAGAAAAATCTTTCTAATTAGTTCAATTTTAATATTTATTTTTTCACTTGTTTTATATATTATTTTCAAAATTTAAATTTATAAAACTATGTGTATTACTTATTAATTTAATGTTTGATAGAATTAAATATAGTTATAATAAAATACTTTTAAAGGAGAAAAAAGATGAAGAAATTATCTACAAATCAAATAAGACAAATGTGACTAGATTTTTTTAAATCAAAAGATCATTATTTTTTAGAACCAGTTTCATTAATACCTGTTGATGACCCTTCTTTATTGTGAATTAATTCGGGAGTAGCTACATTAAAACCTTATTTTGAAGGAAGAAAAACACCACCTGCTGCTAGACTTACTAACTCACAAAAATCAATTAGAACAAATGATATTGAAAATGTAGGAGTTACTGCACGTCACCACACAATGTTTGAAATGTTAGGTAATTTTTCTATCGGAGATTTCTTCAAAAAAGAAGCTATTCATTTTGCTTGAGAATTAATAACTTCAGACAAATGATTTGCTATGCCAAAAGATAAATTATATATAACAGTATTTAATGAAGATGATGAAGCTTACAGAATTTGAACTGAAGAAATTGGGATTGAAAAAGATCATATTTTCAGTTTATCAAGAGATACTAATTTTTGAGATGTAGGACAAGGACCTTGCGGACCAAATACTGAGATATTTTATGATCGTGGTGAAAAATGAGATCCAGAAAAAATTGGACCAAGATTAATTAGTGATGATATTGAAAACGATAGATACATCGAAGTTTGAAACATTGTCTTTTCACAATTTAATAATGATGGAAATAACAATTATGCTGAATTACCTAGAAAAAATATCGATACTGGTGCAGGACTAGAGAGATTATCATCAATTTTCCAAGACACACCAACTAACTTTGAAACTGATATTTTCTGACCAACTATTCAAAAAGTTGAAACTATGTGTGATAAGAAATTTAAATATTCTTTTGATAATTATTTCAATCCAACAGCAACACAAACAAGAATTAATACAGCATTTAAAGTAATTGCAGATCACATTAGAGCTTGTACATTCGCTATTAGTGATGGTGTGTTTCCGGGAAATAAAGATAGAGCATATATTATTAGACGTTTAATTAGAAGAAGTTCAGTATTTGGAAGAGAATTAGGAATAACACAGGCATTCTTATATAAATTAGTTGATACAGTAGTTTTAGCTATGAAAGATTTCTATCCTTATTTAGAAGAAAAACAATCTTTAGTAGAAGAAACAATTAAAGTTGAAGAAGAAAAATTCTTAAAAACATTATCTAAAGGGTACGAATTATTAGAACAAATTATTAAAACTGAAAATAAAGTTACAGCTAAAAATGCACTATTATTATTTGAATCATATGGTTTTCCAATCGAACAAACTTTAGAAATTTCTCAACAACATAATGTTGAAGTTGATATCAAAGGATTTGAAGAACTTTTAGAACAAGCTAAAGAAACTGCAAGAAACAGTAGAAAAGATTTAAAAGCTTGAGATAAACAAAATGAATTATTTACTAAACTTGATGTTAAATCAGAATTTACAGGTTGAGAAGAAACATCAAGAAGTGATTCCAAAATTGTTTATATGTTCGCTGATCAAAAACAAATCGATTCAATTACAGATTCAGAAGCTTATATAATTTTAGACAAAACCCCATTCTATGCTGAAAAAGGTGGACAAGCAGCAGATACTGGTATTATTTCAAATGATAATGCAAATGCTGTTGTAGTTGATGTTCAACAAGGACCAAAACACCAAAATATTCATAGAGTTAAAGTTTCAGGGACTTTAAAAGTTGGAGATATCGTTAATGCTATAGTTGATGAAGATAAACGTTTCTACACAATGAAAAATCACTCAGGAACTCATATGATTCACGCTGCATTAAGAGAAGTTTTAGGAAATAGTGTAATGCAATCAGGATCATATAATGATGAACATGGTCTACGTATGGACTTTACTTTTAATAAATTAGCAACAAGTGATGAATTACATAAAGCTGAAGAATTAGTGCTACAAAAAATTAATGAACATATCGATAGAGAAACTTATTTCTGTAGTTTAGAAGATTCAATTAATAAATATAATGCATTAGCTTTCTTTACTGAAAAATATGATGAAATTGTAAGAGTTGTTAAATTTGGAGATTTCTCTTCAGAATTATGTGGAGGAACTCACGTAGATAATACAAGCGATATTCAAGATTTCATTATTACAGGTTTAGAATCAAAAGGTAGTGGCTTATATAGAATTAAAGCATTAACTTCGAATAAAGCTGTAATTGAATATTTAAATGAACAATTTAAACTAGTTAAAGATGAAGTTGAAAATGTGATTGAAAAATACAACCAACATAAAGCTGTATTAGAAAATCAAGAAATTGAAAAAACTTATTCAGAAATTAAAAGTTTAACTATTACAAAACAAAATTTAGTTGTAATAAAATCAATGCTATCTAAGTTAAAAGATTTATACAAAGATTATGATAAAAAAGTTAATGATCTATTAACTGCTTCTAAATTATCACAATTTAATGATTTAAAACCAGAAGTTAATAAAGAAGGAGTTAATGAAATTAGATTATTTACTAAAGATTTAACTATCAAAGATTTAAAACAATTAGCTGATGAGTTAAGAAATAAATTCAAAGATTTAATTGTAATATTAGCTAGTCAGACAAGTGACACTAACTTTATAGTTGTTGCTGTAAGTGAAAGTTTACAATCAAAATACAAAGCAATTGATATATTTAATAACCTTGAAGGATTGGAAACTAAAGGTGGAGGAAACTCAAACCTTGCTCAGGGAAAATATACTAAAAAATAATTGTTAAAAACGCTACATTTAAAGTAGTGTTTTTTGTATTGCAAAATATTTATGCTTAAGTGGGAAACATGATACTTGTATATTATTTTTTATTAAAAATATACTCTTTATCTTTAAAAGAACCTATAGTTACTAATTTATTGTTTTCAACCAATTCATTTAAAATTACTCTACTTCTTGATGGAGAAACATTTAATAAATTATCTATATCAATTCTTTTGAATTTATAAGTTTTTTGGGCAAATTCTAACACAATTCGTATTTGGTCTTCTGTATTTGATCTAGTGTTATCACTTGTTCTAAATGTTTCGTTGTTTTGGTTTTCGTAATTTAAATTTTTCAAAGTAACAACAAAAGATTTATCATCTGAAGTAAATTCGGGTCTATGGTTTAAACTATAGTTTTCCTGTCTTGAGTAAATGTTTAAAATTTCTTTAATTCCAGTTCCTCTTCGCTCCATCAATTTTAATAAAGAAAATATATTTGCTAAGATAGGATTTCTTCTTTTTGATCCTATTTTATAAGGATCTAGATCTTGAACTTTAGTTCTATCTATCATACCTCCAGGAGAACTTATTTCTAGTCTATTAGTATACATATTAATATTTATTTGATCATAATAATTAGAATAATCTCTGTGCACTAATGCATTAACTAATGCTTCTCTTACCGCTAGTTCTGGATAGTCTGGAAATTCCAAACGTTCTGTTTCTATTTTTTTAAAATCAATATGAGAGTTATTCATTATAAACTGCATACTATTTTTTAATATCTCTAATATGTTTCCTGAAAAATTTCTTAAATCCTTATTTTTATTATCATTTGATTTTTCAAGTCCTTTTCAATTAGTTGCAAAAACTAAGGAATTTTTTACAAAACTATTATCAGCTAGCAATGCTCCTGCATTAGTTAAAACATTATTTTTAGCTAACTCTAAAGAGACCAAGTCATTATAATCCTCTATAACTCTTATGCCTTTTTCTCTGAAATAATTATTAAGAATATTGAAAGTTGCATTTTCTCATGGGATATCGGTTAATAACCCATCATAAGAAAGATTCTTACCCTCTAGTGTTAAGGTTAATATTTCATCTCTAGACGCTTTATGAGTTTGATCTCCATATCTTATATATGCGTTCATACCACTTTGCTCAGTTAAGAAATAAGGTGTTTCAGTTCCCTTTTCGACTACCAAGATGATAACTGTCTTATTTTCTATGACTTGAGTTTTTATTTCAAACTTAGGTATAGGTTTTATCCTATCTTTTATAAAACTAGATATTTTGTTTATTTTATTCTCAATATCATTAACACCAACAACTTCTCTTTTATTGTTTACCCCGATATAAATAGAACCTGTATTGGTATTTGCAAAAGCACAAACTGTTTTTAAAACATTTATTGGTCTTTTTTCATCAAATGTTTCTTTATTTTCATGTAAAGAAGATTCTACTGGTATTTCAATCATAATGACCCCTTCTTCTACCTATTTAGGATTCTTAATTTAATTATACCAACACTTATAGCATTATGTGTTGGTAAATACCAATACTTTTAGCAACATGTGTGCGTATTTTAATAAAATTTTTAAGCAAAGGCACGGTTGAATTATAAATTTGAATTTATAAGTTTCAACTGTTGTTTTATGCTTAAGTGGGAAGGTTGCGGGTTTTACTTAGTATTTTTAAAAAATAAAAATAATCAATTTATAAATTTAAATTTTTAGTTTTGTTTTATGCTTAAAGTGGGAAACATAGACAATAGTTGTATATTATTTTTTATTAAAAATGTAATCTTTTTAATAAACATACGTAAATACCAATACTTTTACCAACATGTGTGCGTAAATACCAATACTTTTACCAACATGTGTTGGTAATTTAAATGAAACTGTCATTTGAAACCAAATTTTTCATTATTTTTTAATCTCAACAGTAGTCATTAAAACATTGTAATTACTTTTAATATTTATTTGCGAGGTACAAAATTATTTCATATCATAAATTAGTTTTGCTATACTTTAAATTAAGATATAGAGTGGCTTAGATAATGGATTTAGATAAAATTGTTGAAAACAAATTCTTTCAGAAAACATTTGAAATTTTAAAAGATAATTATTTAACTATAGGTATTTGCGAGCCATTTAGTAAAGGAAATCTTTCAAAAATATTTAAAAAATTAGATCCTAACGGTATTTGTTTTAATGGACAATATAAAGGTTTTTGATATGAAAAAACACCAGAAATATTTGATGAAGATCGACAAATTAAAGAAGAATATGAAAAAAGAATAATTAAAAAAACAAAAAAATTAGCTTCAGAAACAAGACGAAAAACATCATCACTTATAGGTATCGCAATTACTAGTTATAGACAAAATGATTATGATACTATTGTTGGAAATGATATTCATTCTCCTAAAGCACTTCATCAAGACAAATTCTACATTGCAATTTCTTATATGGATGAAGAAGTAAAAATAGTAAAATCACAATGATTTAATGCAGTTTTACGTGAAGATATCATTGATGTTGTGATGAATCAATTATTTTTACATTTGTATAATATGTTTCGTTCGTATATTGAATAAATATTTTAAAGAAGCGTAACGATTGACCAACAGATAACTGTTGGTTTTTTAAAATTAAAAAGCTTGGAAATTTTCCAAGCTAGTTTATTTTCTTTATGGTGGAGATGGCGAGAATCGAACTCGCGTCCAAAATACACTTACACATACTTTCTACAGTTTAGTTAATTTTCTAATTTAACAGATAACTAAAATTAACAAAAGATTAAATGTCATTTGCAATTAGAATTCGGATATATTTATTGCAATCATACATCCTATTAGACTAGGGTAATACGGTTATAGATAAAGCCTAAACTACCTATAATTCGTGAAATACTATAACTAAACTAAGTAGTTATTAAGCAAACATAAAGTTTGCTCCAGCTGATGCATTGTTGATCATAAATGCTGGCATTTCAAATTTTTCTTCGTTTTCGTTTGCGTTTTTTTAAACCTAGTAGTACTTATAGTCTACCACACTACTGCTTATATATGCTGGTTATATCCTGTCGAGACCATGACATCCCCATTACATATAAATGATACAGCATTATAAATAATTTAGAAAGTTTAAACACTAATATTGTATTAAGAAAATGTTTTGTCTAATAAAGTAAACAAGGAATTCGTAATTTTGTAAAATAAATTTAACAAATTTGATAAAGAAAATTCATCTAATTTGGTAAAATTTTTATCGTGGGTTTTTAAACAAAATGAACCTTTAAATTTTTAAGTTATAATAATCTTATCAAAGGAAATTAGAAAATTAAACTAATCCAATAAGCCTAATTTTTCTTTGAGTTCGAATGATATGCGATAACATTCATTCTTAACACCTGAGACAAGTCCTGATAGTTCATCGACTACTTCACTGGGCAATCCACTTGGGTGTTTTTTAATGCTGTTAAGAGTCTTATCTAATACAGTATGAATCCATCTCGTTTTATTTATTGTTCCTAGGGTTTTTAAATCATGTTTTCTTTCTTCATCTAATTGTTTTCTTTTTGCTATATCAGCTATTCCTCAATCATGAGATCCTTTTTCTAATATTTCAGCTTTAAAACGCATAGTTTCTGTTCTAAAGTAGAACTTCTCATCTGCACCTATAACAAATTCAATACTTTCTTTTTTGTTGAACTTATATCTCTTCCCATTTTCATCAAATGCAGCATAATAATTTTTTTGATATTCAACCACTCCATTCATAATTTTTCTTTTAATAGGTATGTCAAAGAAGGAT
>NZ_LFYS01000071.1 GCF_001199495.1 Mycoplasma sp. HU2014
TTTTAATATAACAACAAAAGATATAATTTGTTCTTTACCATATCGTGGTAATTGCGTTGATTTTACTAGTTTTCCTGATTTTTTAGAAAAAACTAATATAAAAACTGGGGTTATTATAGGAGATAAAGGGGTTAGCAATGGTAAAAATATACCAGATCAAGTAGGTTATATATTTCCTATAAAACGTTCTTTGAGTATTTTACATAAACTTAATATTTATGATATGGAAGAAAAATTTAGCAATAAAGACAACACCATTTTTTACAAAAAATTAAAGCATGAAAACAAATTTTATTATGCTTTTAGAGATAATAATAGATTTTCAAAAGAACACAGTGACTATTTAAAAAGTAAAAAATATACAATAGAAAATTATAAAAAACTAAAAGATAAGTTTGGAACTATAGTTTATATATCTAATCAAGATCTAGAACCAATTGATATTTATAAAATGTACAAACAAAGATGAGAAATCGAACTAGTTAACAAGTTTTATCAAGATAACTTGAACCTTAAAGAAGTAAATAAAAAGAGTGATATTTCAATTTATGGAGCAGAATTTATTAAAATGCTTTCTACAATTATTGGGTATAGAATAAAAAATAAATTTGAAGAAAGAGGTATCTTAAATGAAAAAACTTTTAGTGAAGCACTAAAAGTATTTAACTCTTATAAAAAATACAAAATAAATATTATAGGTGATTCTTGAATAGTTGGTAAAATTTCAAAAAAGGATGAAGAAATGATTTTATCTTGTCTTATATAGTGTATATTTTTGGAATTCTTTAATTAATGTAAGCATATTGATAAATTCATCTGCATAAACACTTAAATCATCATGAACTTTAACTGAATCAAGTTCCAAAGTGTTTTTGTAAAAGTCATTAACAAGTTCAATTTCCCATCTTTGCTTATACATATTCAAGGCTTCTTGACACGTTATGTCTTGGTCAGAAACATATGCGATAGTGCCAAATTTGTGTTTCATTTTGTCATATCTTTCTTTTGAAAATTTTTTGCTTGACATAAAGTCGTGTTCTTCTTTGAATGCTCTTTTAACATCTCTAAAACAATAATAATATTTGTCTTCATAAAATACTTTTTTACATCATGTTGGATTCTCTTTATCGTCAAGTTTTTCTGACATATTATAAGCATCAATTTTATCTAAAATTTTTGAGGATCTTTTTAAAGGATGTATAAAACCAATGTTTGCAAAGCGTTCATTATTCATTGCTTTGTCACCAATTACAATTCCTTTTGTTATACCTGTTTTTTCTAAGAAATCAGGAAAGCTAGTGACATCTACACAATTTCCGGGATATGGAAGAGAACAAATTACATCTTTTGTCGATACATTGAAAGCAACTATAATGGATATGTTTTTACTGTTTTTAATTTTTGATTTGAAAGAAAAGTCATTTAAAGAATTAATTCTACTATTATTATTTTTTAACATCCCATCAATAGCAATTCTGTTATCATAATCAATTTTTTTAACTCTGTTTCTAATGAATAAAAGCGCTTTTCCATAATCAAGACCAACTGATCTTAGAAATTTAGAAATATTATTTTTATTTAGTTTTAAGTTTTGAAATTCATTAGAAATAAAAGATTCTTCGTATGTTTCTTCTAAGTTGGTATATGAGATTTTTGGATTTATAGAACGTAATAATGAAATTGTATACAAGTGATTGGCGAAATCTAATGTATAAACTTCTTTTAGATCACTTAAAATATCTTGTGAAACTGATTTAGCCAATTCATAATCACCATAATATTTAAAGCTAATCTCCTTTTTAATTTCTTCTTTTTTAATAAACTCACCATCAATGATGTGTCCTATCACTTTACCCTCTTTTGGTTGATTAGAACCGTTTTTTCTTACACAACCAACCCTTTCAATTACAGCTCATTTTGAACCAGATTTTTTAATTACAGTATTCTTTGGTCTTGGAACTTGTCGTATCTCTAATGGTACTCTCATGTTAACCTTCTATATAGTTAATTATATAGTTAAATTATAGCATAATTTAATAAGATTTTAAAGTATTTTTTATAAATTTCTGGAATAAAAAACGAGATATTTAAATCTCATTTTTTTATGCAATAACTACTTTTTTATTATATTTTAAGATGTATGTATAGCTAATTTATGCGGTAAACTTTTGATTAATAATTATTAAAAAAGAACTCTATAAAGAGTTCTAATTTAGTTCTATTTATCATTTCGCCAGGTCATAAATTCGTAGGCATGGCCGGTAAGAACTAAAACCACCGATATCATAAATATTTCAAACTTGTATAAGTAGAGAAATATTACATATATTATTTTAACACTTGCTATCTTTTATTAGCAAAGAAATTGTTAAGGATATTTTTATATTCATCTTCTTTTTTACGGTTCTTTATTTGGATTAAATTTATGTTTATATCATTAATACTGTATTTGTTAGTTATTCCATATTTGATACTATCAACTAAAAAATAAATATCTTTAATTTTAGCTTGAACAATTGCTCCATAACACATCTGACAAGGTTCAAGAGTAGTTACTATTTTATAATCACTTAAATTCATGTTATTTGTTTTTTTAACAGCTAAATTAATTACATTTATTTCAGCATGTGATGAGATATTTTTATCTTTTTGTTTAGTGTTATGACTTAAACTAATGATATTGTTATTTTTATCTAATACACAAGCACTAACTGGAATGTCATCACACTCTAATGCCTTTTTAGATTCATTTATTAATAAATCTAATAATTGATCAAATTCTTTCATAATTCCTCCAAATAAAAAACCGTAATACAGAACACGTTTCCTTATAGCTGCTACCTTCCGGTCCTGACTCATTCAGATGTTATCCTTATTACGGCATATTTAATTATATTATTTTTCTAATGTTTTTTCAATAGGATTATTTTCAGTTCTGGAAAAGGATTATTTTCAGCGTATTCCAATAGAATCATCATCAGTTTCTTTTTTTACACCGTTTTGATTAGTAGTATCGATTGATTGAATTTTTTCTATTTTTGAATTAATTTTGTTTGTTGATTTTTCTAGATCTTCGAATGTAGAATTTGTTTTTTGAACATAATCATTAAAAGCTTTTTTAAGTTTTTGATTTCTTTCATCTCATTTTTGAAAATCAATTAATACACCTTCTACTAAATCTTTAACCTTGTGTATATCTTTGCTAATTTTATAATCTCTAATAGCCATTTGTTGAGAGTGTAAAACTATTGGCAAAGTAGTTGGAGAAGTTAAAAATATTTTCTTATTAAGTGCTTTTTGATAAATATCTTCAAATTTAGTTAAGATTAGTTCAAATACTACTTGTGAGGGAATGTACATAATAACATTATCCACACCCTCTTTTTTATCAATGTATTTTTCTACTTCACTTATCTTACTTATTAAAGATGTTCTAAAATTTTTCTCTTTTTGTTTGTATTCAAAATCATTTGGATCTTTAGTTAATAGAACTTCAGCATCTATCGTCGGAAATTTAGAATCAATAGCTAACTTTTTGTTATTAATTCCTGTATGAATGACAGCATCTATTCTAAGTCCTGGTTTATTTTCATATTTATACTCTCGTTGCCAAATACTGTGTTCTGATTCTTCACCCAAAATGTTTGATAATATTCACTCTAAAGTAAATTCTCCAACATTACCTCTATTTTTACTGTTAGTAAAAATAGAAGAAAGATTATCTAGTTTTGTTTTTGAATCAACAACAACTGTATCAATTCTTGACATTTGCTTTGTATTATTATCATTTAGAATTTTTATAGAATCATTCAAATCTTTAATAACTTTTGAAATATCAGTTTTTTGATCATTTACACTTTTTCTTACATTCTCAAAATTTGTTGCATCAATTTTTTCAATAGATTCTAATTTAGAAATAATAGTTTGAATTTGTTTATCAAAAGTTCTACTATCAACTGGATAATCAAAACCGTTGCGTTTAATAGTTCTTATAACAAAGAATAAAGTAATTGCCATTGTTACAATCCCTATAATAATCATGACAATCATTCAAGCTTCCATTATGTTTCTTCCTTTTTTACCTAGTAATCTAAATTTAACAATTTAATTTTTCTCATTTGTTTTGAATATAATTTAGTTTTTTTGTAATCTTGTTTTAAGTGCTTAATTAAGTTTTTAATATTAATTAATTCTTGTTTTTCTAAATCATATTTAGATTTTAAATTATTAATTTGTTCATGTTTTTGACTAGTTGTTAAATCTTGATTATTTAGTAATTTAATTTCGTTTTGAGTTTGTAATTTAAGCTCATTTAATTGTTGTTTTTTATTTGTAAATTCTTGATTTAAATTATTACGAGTATTAGTATAGTTTATTTTTGCAGTTTCTAAATCTTGTTTTGTTTTATAGTTAATGTTTGATACCATATTTTCACGAAACATTCTGAACTCTTTTTCATACTCTTTTAATTGATTGTAAATATCTTGTTTTGTTTGACCATCTTTAATTAAAGTGTCCATTCATTTTTCTTGTTTTACATAACTATTAAATGCTTCTGCTTCAAAATAACTAGTTGCTAATTCTTTATTAAATAATTTTAATTTAGCTTTATAAACTGGGAATCTAAAGTGACGATATCTATTAATAATTCAATCAATAATTTTTAAGTTTTTATCTTCTAAGAATTTTTGTCTTAATGAAGTTGAAATATTTTCTATGATTAATGTAAAGATAATTAATCCGAATATTACAGCTCCAAATTCAGCAAATAAACGTCCACTGAAATATGAACTCATAGTAAATCCAATTTTACCAGCATTAACAACTCCTAGAGCTGCAACTTCTTTAAAGTTTAATTCAAAACGATAAATGATGTATGAAATTATTTCATCTTTTGTTTGAGCAACTATTCCATATCTAAAAACATGTCATCAGTTAAGTCCCATAGATTTTAATTGGTAAATTATTTTCATGTTAATTTTTTCATATATCTCACGATTATATTTTGTAAGCATACCAATTGTTCCCATTACAAGAGCTAACATACCAGGAAATTGTCCAAATCCAACTACAAATATAAATATATATGCATACATATAAGTTGGTATAGATCTCATAACTGTTGTAATGAACATAAATGGGAAAGCTACATATTTATTAGTTACTTTTGATGAACTTAATAAACCTAAAACATAAGCAATAATTGAACCTATAAATGTAGCAACAATCGCCATAGATAAAGCTTCTCATAATAAAAGTATTACTGGATCTTGAACTGAATGAGCAATATCTTTAAAAAATAATGATTTTCAATTTATATTTATTATTTCTAAAATTACATTTCCTGTATTTTTTATTTGTTGTGGACTTGCAAATTTTAAATCAATAGTTGTTGAAGAATAAATAAATAGTGAAATTAAAATTATTCCAAAAATTAATCTTTTAATATAATTTTTTCTACCACTTTTTAGAGTTTGTTCAACTGTTAAATTATCTTTGAACTCTTTTAATTCTTGTTTTGTTATTAGTTCAATTTGTTTTTTTAATTCTTCTTTTTCTTTTAAAACTAAAAAGTTTAATTTTGCAGTTGTTTTTTGATCAATTCTAACTGTTTGATCAATTGAATATAGTTTTATAAATAAATCAGTATCTATATTTTTTAATAATGACTTATATTCTAATTTATCTTGTTTAACATTTATTTTATGTTCTTTTATATATTCTTTAATTTTTTGTTTTCTTATTTTTTTAAGTTTTTGTATTTTATTTTCATCATTTAATTGAGAAATTTTTTCATCAATATCTTTTACTAAAATGTAATTTACATAAAATTCTAAAGCATTAGTATTATCAATTTTTCTTATAGATTTTACAGATTTGTTAATAATTTTATACTCTAAAACTTGATCTCTATCTTCAAGTACATATTTTTTAACTACAATTATCAATACCTCAACCATTAGAATAACAGATGAAAATATTGTTAATAAGAACCCTACTTTATTATATTCATTAGCATCAATTGCAACTGTAATTAATGAACCAAAACTAGTTATCCCAACAGCAGTTCCTATAATTGATAAATAACGAATATTAATTTCAAGTGTATAAAGTGAAATAGAAAGTAAATCTCTTGAAATTTGAGGAATCACGGCTTTTCTGAATGCTTGAATTCTTGTAATTCCTGTAACTTGTAGTGATGTATAAATTTTTACATCTATTTGTTCTATTTTTTCAAAGAACATTTTTCCTGCAACTGAAAATGAGAAGAACATAACCCCAACAGCAATAGCTGAAGATGCAGTATCAAAAAATCCTTTTATTATAATTGCAAAAGCAAAAGTTGGTATAGTTCTAAGTATTGATAAAAATAATCTAGCTGTTTGATTTACAAAATTATTTTTTATGATACTTCTAGCAGCTAATAATGCAACTGGTAGACATAAAATCACACCTATAAAAGTACCAAAAAAAGAATAAGTTAAGGTTTGTATTAAAAGTCTTATTGAGCTATTTAAAAAACTTTCTGCACCAAGTTTAGACTTAGATCAATCTTCAAAATCTCACTTGAAAAAATCTTTAAACAATTCACCTAATTTATCAATATTATCAAAAAATTTTGGTCAATCACTCTCTAGTAAAATAAAACCAAGAAGTAAAATTGCAATTGTTGTAACTAAGAAACTTATTGAAAATACTTTTTTAGGTTTTTTTGAAAAATTATTACCTACTTTAAATGTTTTATTCTTTAGAAGCATTAGTAATTATCTCCATAAATTTCTTTAATTTTTTCATCATTTAACTGATCTGGAGAACCATCAAAAACAATTTCTCCATTATTTAAACCTATAATTCTTGTTGCATATTTTTTAGCTAGATCAACATGGTGAATATTTATAATAGTTGTTATTCCTTCTTCTTCGTTAATTTTTTGGAAATCTTTCATAACTTGATTAGCCATAACCGGATCTAGAGCCGATACCGGTTCATCAGCAATAATTAAAAATGGTTGTTGACTTAATGTTCTTGCTAAAGCAACACGTTGTTGTTGCCCACCACTTAAGTTTTCAGCACGAATATAAGCAAAGTCTAGTAAGTTTAATTTATTTAAAGATTCTAATGCTATTTGTTTACTCTTTTTAGAAAAAATACCTAAAATTTTATTTACTAATTTTTCTTTTGCGATTCTTGAATTTAATACATTTTCTAAAACCGTTTTGTTGCCAATGTTGTTATATTCTTGAAACATTAGACCAATATTGCTTCTTAATTCACGTAGTTTTTTTCCTCTAGTTTTAGATAAATCATATTTTTTATTGATTCTGTCAAACTCTATTTCAATGTTTCCTGACGATATATCATTAAGTTTATTAATAGTTTTTAAAAGAGTAGTTTTTCCTGCACCAGAAAGACCGATAACAGCTATCAATTCTCCTTTTGATATTGTTAAATTTATATCTTTTAAAACTTGTTTTCCATTTGGTCAAATTTTATTAACATTTTTAAATACAATCATTTTTTTCCTTTCCCTACCCCCATGTTATAGCATCTGAAATTTCTGATACATCTTTAAGTTTTTTAAGTGCGTCTGTTATGTCTGAATCAATTTTTTTCACATCTGGTTCAATGAAGTTTTTAATGTTGTATATACTAAACACTTTTTTTGCTTCAGGATTTTCATTGATTAAACTTAATAATCCTGTTTTTATATCTTTAAGTAAGTTTAAATCTTTACCTACAAGAGATTTTTTATTTTTTGAATACATAATTCCATCATTTATTATCGCTTGACTTGCTCCAATAATTTCAGTGTTTTCAAATAATTTTTTCTCATGATCTAATTTACCAGATCTAGTAAAACGTATGTCAGAAAAACCAAATCCTATTGCATAACCATTTCCTGATTTTGCTTCAGCATTATCACCAATAGTAGTTGCTATAGTGTCATAATCGCTTCCTTTAATGAATTTTTTTCCACCTTTAAATAAACCAACTATTTCTTCATTTGATAAACCAGCAACTTCTTTCATTCATGAAACAGGATAGCTAAAACCAGCAGATGATTTTTTATCACCTAAAGCTATTTTTATATTTGATTCAAGTATTAAACTTTTCATTATTTCTTTGTAGTTTTCAAAACTATTTAACTGTCTAGCTTCATCTAAAGCGGTTTTATAACTTTTTTGATCTTTATAAATTGTTTCACGTAAAACACTTGTATTTGCATACACATAAGATCTATAGTATGAAGCTGGATTTGTTTCATCTTCAAGAACTGTTGCATAACTTTCACCTTCAGCAGGTTTGTTTTTAGTTAATTCTTGGTATCAATTAGCTAATTCAAATAAATCTTGTCCTTTTAAATCAGATATAGCTTTAGCATTTGAGAATTTTTTATCATCACCTTGGAAAACTTTAAATGTTGTATCAGGTTTAACACCTCTTCTACCAGAACTTAATAAGAAACCAATTTTGTCATATGTACCGTCTTCTTGCTTTTCTCCTCTGTTTTCTGCATAAGGTTGTATTGGCATAAATGCAATATCAACTGAACCACCAGCTAATGATTTTGCCGCAGCACTATAACTTGTAGAAACATCAACTTTTACAGCTTTATTAAATTCTTCTCCTCTTGCTTCAGCTAATTCTTTTAACTTTT
The DNA here is from genome assembly GCF_001199495.1 of Mycoplasma sp. HU2014. Taxonomy (GTDB): domain Bacteria; phylum Bacillota_I; class Bacilli_A; order Mycoplasmatales; family Mycoplasmataceae; genus Mycoplasma. The sequence goes on from NZ_LFYS01000071.1 coordinate 8,660, forward strand.
TAGTTAATAATTCTCTTAAAGGAGCAACTTGAGCTGTGATGTCAGTTCCACTTTTTGATGGAACAAAAAGAATTTCTAATTTTGGAGTTCTACAGCTAACAACAGCAAGTGAGCTAGTAGATACTAATCCTATAGAACTTATTATTGAAATTAATTTTTTCATATTATTACCGTTAATCCTATCTACTTAAATAAATGTAATTTTTCTATAACAAAAATAGAGAGAGGTAAAACTACAAAAAAATTTATAGCATCCCATCCTCTACTTCTAGATTAATTTTATAAGTTAATTAGTTATAATGCACTATTTTTTTATAATTTTTTCTGTTTTACGTCTTTTTAATATTGAAAAAGTTGTTCCAATAATTGAACAGTTCTCTACAGTTCCTCCAAGCGAACTTACAATTATTGTTGCTAGATTAGATTTTTCTGTTTTATCGATAGTAGGTTCTCCAAAACTTGTTTTCTAAAAAAATTGAAATATATTATTTCTAAACTTATATCTTTCATTTGGTCAACTAACTTCCTGCTGGAAAATTTATACTTAATGATCGTCTTAAAATATCTCCAAGTTTTTTAGGTTGGAAGGGTGGAAAATTTGGTAATTTAACCTTATTTTTATCAGCAAAAAAATTGAAATATTCTACTTGTTCAACATTTAAACGTGACATATTTTATGAGGTTTTTTTATATTATTTAGTTTTATTTTTGTGTTAATTTATTATATTCAACTGCAATCTGAGAAGCAATTTTAGCATTATTATAAACTAATTGAATGTTTGCTTGCAAACTTTCTCCTTTAGTTAATTCTAAAATTCTAGCAAGTAAAAATGGTGTAGTTTTTTTACCAGTAATGTGTGCTTTTTTAGCATCTTCTAATGCTTTGTTTACTTCTTTAATAATGTAGTTATATTCTAAACTATATTGTTCAGGGATTGGGTTTGCTAAAACAATTCCACCATTAGTAAACTCTCATTTTGATTGCATAATATTTGCAACTTCATTTACAGTTTTTACATTATAAGTGACATCAACTTCACTAGTATTTGAATAAAAGCCAGGAAGTTTGTCAGTATTAAATCCTAAAACTTCTACCCCTTTAGTTTCTAAATATTCACTAGTTAAGTTTAAATCTAAAATTAATTTAGCTCCAGCACAAACTACTAAAATGTTATTATCTGCCAGTTCATCAAGATCTCTTGAAATATCCATTGTAATTTCAGCTTCACGGTGAACTCCACCAATTCCACCAGTTGCAAAAACATTAACACCTACTTTTTTAGCAACTAAAATAGTACCACTTACTGTTGTTCCTCCACTTTTTTTATTAGCTAATACATAACCAAAATCTCTTTTACTTGTTTTGATTACATCTTTTAATTGTGCTAATTGTTCAATTTGTTCTTGTTCTAAACCAACGTGAATAACTCCATTTATTATTGCAATAGTTGCAGGAATTGAACCATTATCTCTAACTATTTGTTCAACATTTTTAGCCATTTCAACATTTTTAGGATAAGGCATTCCATGAGTTATAATTGTTGATTCTAAAGCAACAACTGGTTTATTATTTTTTAAAGCAGTTTCTACTTCTTTACTGTAAACTATTTTCATATTATTTAATCTCCTTATACTCTTTTAATATTATATCTTTAGTTAGAATTTCACTTACTGTATTTTTAGATAGTAATGCATATTTACTAAAAATAAAAGCTGTTTTTAACATATCTAGTTTGTTAATTAAACTATAAATTATTCCAGCACAAAATGCATCACCAGCTCCTGAAGCAGAAACGATATTTTCTATTTGATTATTATAGATTTGTATTTGTTTGTTTTTAGATTTATAAACTGATCCGTTTTTACTATCAGTTATAACTACTGATTTAACATTATGATCAATAACTTTTTCTGCTAGTGTTGTTAAGTTATTTTCATCTGTATTTAATAAGCTTTGGATTTCTTTTTTATTTGCTTTTAAAAGTGAAATATTATTTAAAATAGATTTAAATTTCATAATTTTACTACAAGATACACCTTCACCTATTATGAATTTATCTTTATATTTATTAGTAAAATCTATAATAAATTGTTCAGATAAATTAGCATCTAAACAAATAATTTCAGATTCATTAATTATATTTTGTAAATGGTCAATATCAGATAATTGTAAAGATTGAATAATTTCTGTATCACTTACTGCTAATTGCATATCATTTTCTTTATTTAGTATAGCTATATATTTACCTGTTTTATATTCTTTTTTAGTTGTTAAAAAATATTTTAAAGACAGTGAATTTAATTGGTTTTTAATTCATTGTCCTTCTAAATCATCACCAACACAAGAAATAAAACCAACATCAATATCAGTTTTTAATAAATTAACAGCTATATTTTGACCAACTCCACCTACAACACTAAAGAAAGATGAAATATTTGAATCGTTTAATTTCATATCATTTTGTAATTGTGCATATAAATCATAATTAACTCCACCAATAACTAAAACTTTCATTATTCCTCCAATAAATATTAATAATTATTTTAATTATAAAATACAGTAAAATAGGTTTTAACATTTATATAGTGTTATTTGTATATATTTTGAAAATAAAAAAGAGAGTTAACTTTGTCCTACTCTCTTAGTAGTTATTTTTTACTTGGTGCTCCATCATTTTTAGCTCTATTTGCAATATTTTCTACTTCTTGAACTATATCTTCTAAGCCTTTAATAGCTTCGTTAACCCCACCTGAAAGTTTGTCTCATTCACCTTCTAAATTTGTTAGCAATCTTTTGATTTTATTAAGTTTATCAAGTGTTGACATTTTTTCTCAATTCCCTTTTTCAAGAGAACTTTCTATTTTTTTTAATACTTCAAAGAATTTAACTTCATTTAAAGTTTCAAGATCTTTTTTAAGTTTTGTTAATTCATTTAATTTATTTTGGAAGAAATCAGCTAATTTTTGACCACCATCTCTTATTTCTTTTAAGACTTTTTCTAAAACTTTAACTATTATTGTATTTTGTCCAAGCAATTTCATCTGGTTAAAATCTTCTGTTTTTATAACTTTATTTTCTTCACCACTTCCAATTTGAACTTTAATACCAGCATTTAATAAATTTTCTAAAGTAGCAGGTATTGGAATTTCTTTTTTATCATCTGAATCTAGTTCAGTAGTTTCTTTTTCAGTTGCTTTTATTTCATTAGATTGAGAATTATAATAAGCTAAATAATAAGTGACATTTTTTCCTCGTGATCCTTAACAGTATAAGTTGTTAATTTTACAGCTTTTTCATAAACTCCTTTTGCTAAACCAAAGTCTTTTGAAATTTTAGCGTTTAAAGAGTCAATATAATTTTTAATTTCACCATTTTTTGCTTCAGCTGCAGCCAATTGTTCATCAAGACTTTTTATCATTGACTGAGCATTTTGTTTTTCTTGTTGTAGTAATGCTCTTCATTCATTTATTTCTTTTTTATGATTAAATGTTTGAACACCATATATAGTTCCACCAGATGTAGCAGCACCAATAACTAAACCAATCATAGGTAATAAAAGTTTTTTCATATCTGTCCTCCTTTTTTAATATATTAGTAGATTAAAATGTGTCATACCCAAGTTAATTATCCAAAATCAAAAAAAAAAAAAAAAAGACTTGACAAATTCTCATTTTGTGTTTCGTGCCCCCTAAAATTCGAAATTAATTTCTCTAACAATTAAATAAAAATATCACCTAACGATTATTAGGTGATATTTTTGATTTATATTAAATTATTTAACTGATAATCTTTTTAATGATTCCATGATAACTTCATCTTCTCTAACTTCTTGTTGTCATAGTCTCATGTTACTTTTTACATATTCAGCAGTGATGATTTCGCTTTCAGGATCTATTTCTGTTTCTTCAGTTACATCTTCGTATTTAGGATCGACTGAAATTAAGTTTTCTAAAATTTGTTCTCTTAATTTTTGTTTTATTTCTTCAGGATCTTTTGATTGTTCAAATTCTTCAACAACATTTTCAATTAATTTATCTCAATAATCAGCTGGATTAGGTTCAACTACTCAGAATCCTGACATTTTAAAGAAGTATAAAACTGTTAATAATGCAGTTCTTTTATTTCCATCGGTAAATTTATTTTTTGTTGATAAGTCAAATATAATATCAGCAGCTAAATTAGTGAAGTTAGCTCCTCTTTGGAATGCTCATTTTTTAATTCAAAAGTTAACTAATGATAAAGCTCCACCTACAGGTTTTTGGAAATAAACTTCTTTGTGATCACCAATTCTTGCAGCTTCGTCATTTGCATCCATACATAAAATTCCAACAGCTTCTGCAAAATCTTCATTAAATGGAAATTTTTTCATAACTCACTCAGTCACTTTTATTACATTATTTTTACTCATAAAATCATCCTTCCATTGACAAATACCAATATTCTAATTATTCATATAGTTAATTAATAATTTTGGATATGTCTATATATTAATTTTAATATGTAACAAAAAAAGAGTGTTAAATAACACTCTATTTATTATTAAGTTTTATTCTTTCTTGTTGACGTAAACGTCTTTGTCTTTCTTGATTTCCAGCTTTTGTATGTTTTTCATTATATTTGTAGAAACCGTATGTTTGTATTATTTGAAATATTGATGAAAAAATTCAATAAATACATACACCAGTTGCAACTGATAAAATAACTATAACAAACACTACCATCATAACAAGTTGAGTAATAAGTTGTTTTTTTCTAGCTTTTTTCTGTGCTTCAGTTAATGAAATTGCTTTTTGACGCTTCATTTGAAGTAAAGTAGGTAACAACATTGAAATCGCTTGTAAAGGTAAATAAATTCCGATGATTAATATATAAATATAGTTACCTTGAGTAATTTGTTGCCATGGTCCTTCAATTAAAGCAATTGGGCCTAATGTAGCAATTTTTAATGATCTAGTTGATCTAACAATTGCATAAATCGCAAATAAGAATGGTAGCGGAGCAAATGATCCTGCTAGTGATGAAAACTGTGACATACCTTCTCTTTGATAAGCTGCTTGAATTTCAGCTTGTTGTTTTTGTCTTGATTGCATGTCTTTTTTATTTTTATATTTATCTTGAATTTCAGCTACTTTTAGTTGAATATCTTGCATTTTATGTTGATTTATTTGTGACTTAAATCCCATTAACAACGTTAATACTCTAATTATTAACACTGTTAAGAAAATTGATGCAACAGATGAAATACCATAAGATAGTTGAGTTTTATCATCTAAACTAGGATTTAATGTTCCTGAGAATAATTTAATAAGTCCACTTAATACTCATGCTGTTGGATAAACAAAGAATCCGTAGAAAGGTGATTCAGTTTTACTAAAAGCTTCACCTCACGAGTTTATAGAATTATATCCATATTCAATAAGTTTTCCATTTTGCATTGCAAAGTGATGAACTTTTTCTCCACTTTCTCCTAATGAATTAAGAACGATCTCAAATGAAACCCCAGGAGCATAAACACTTTTTCCTGTCATATCAACTATTTGATTAACTGTATATTGAGATTGATACATTTGCACACAACCTCATAACATTGAAACCAGAATAAATATAAAACCAATAATTTTTAATCATTTTATAACTATTTTTAAAATATCTTTTGGTTGTTTACTTTTTTTACTCTTTTCAGGGTTCAAATAATTCATTACTCTATTACTTTGCTTGTACAAACTCTTCTCCCCCTATTCTATATCTAAAGTTTATTTATAATTTTTTTAAAAGAATTTGAAGTAGTTTCAAATTTAATATCTAAAATCGGTTTTCTTGCCAAAATAATAATATCAAGTGATTTATATCCACATATATCTATATTATTATTTATTAACATTCTTATTTGTCGTTTAACTTTATTTCTTACAACAGCATTACCTATTTTTTTTCCTACACTTATTCCGTATCTCAAATAACCTTTGTCATTCGATCTATAATAAATTACAAAACAAAGATTCTTAGTAGATTTTTTTGTAGAAATAATATCTTGAAATTCAAAGTTCTTTTTTATAATTCTTTTATTTTTCATAGTTTGTTAAAAGCAATTAAATTAAGCAGATAATTTTGCTCTACCCTTAGCTCTACGAGCATTAATTACTTTTCTACCATTTTTAGTAGCCATTCTTGCTCTAAATCCGTGAACACGTGCGTGTTTGATTTTTGATGGTTGTCAAGTTCTTTTCATGCTGGAACCTCCTCACTTTAAAAATAATGTTTCATCATCTATTATATAATATTTTCTTTGTAAAAAACAACCAAAAATAAAGTTAATTTTAAACATTGAATTTCATATTAATAAACATCCAAGTTTTCAAGATAAAAATATATAACATGTAGAAATGTATATAAGTTTAGAAAAATATAGATTTTAACTGTGTTTTTACACTTAAAAATAATTGTGGATAACTTAATATTGTTATGGTGTATAAATATTTTTCAACATTTTATAGTGTGTTTATTTATAATAATTTTGAATGAGAGGTATCCTTGTGGAAGACAAAGACTTATTAAAAAAACTGAAACTTTCATTATCAGAAAACCCTAATATCGATGAAGCTGTGTATAATGAATACATTTCTACTTCTAAGTTGTATAAAAAAGCTGAAAATGAATATGTTTTTGTAGTTAAGTCTATTTTTGGACTAAAAACTATCAAACATATTGAATCTGTTATTCACGAAGTTATAAAAAAAGAACTGAATAATGAAGTTTTATTAAGTTTTACTGATGAAAAAAAATATAAAAAAGAGCAAGAAACATTATCTAACCAAGTAACTAAGCAAGAAGAACAAGTATCAAAACCTACTAAATCTAGCTTATTATCAAAAAAACCTAGCAGATTAATAGGGAATACATTTGATAATTTTGTGGTTGGGCCTAGTAATGAACAAGCTTTTTTAGCTGCTCAAACTGTTGCTAAAAATCCTGGTTTTACTTATAATCCATTATTTATTTATGGAGAATCGGGAATGGGGAAAACTCATATTTTAAAAGCTACTAAAAACTATATTGAAAATAATTTTTCAGACTTAAAAGTAGTTTATATGAGTGGAGAAGAGTTTGCAAGAAAAGCTATTGATGTTTTACAAAAAACTCATCAAGAAATTGAAACTTTCAAAGATGAAATCTTGATAAATGATGTTTTAATAATCGATGATATTCAATTTTTAAGCAATAAAATAAAGACAAATGAACTGTTATTCACAATTTTCAACAATTTTATTGAGTACGATAAACAACTAATTTTTTCTAGTGATAAATCACCTGAACAATTAAACGGTTTTGATAATAGATTAATTACTAGATTTAACATGGGTTTAAGTATACCTATTATGAATTTAGATATTAAAACAGCAACAGCAATTATTAAAAAAGAACTTAAAGAACAAAACCCTAATTTAGAATTTTCACAAGAAGCTATTAGTTTTTTATCTAATTATTATGCTGATGATGTTAGAAAAATTAAAGGTTCAATATCTAGATTAAATTTCTGAATGTTACAAAATCCAGATCAAAAAATCATATCTATTGATATTGTTACTGAGTTATTTAAAGGTGTTCCTACTTCTAAGTTTGGTATATTAAATGTTAAAAAGATTAAAGAAGTAGTTTCTGAAAAATATGGAATTAGCGTTAACGCTATTGATGGAAAAGGACGAGCAAAACCTGTTGTTATGGCAAGACATACAGCTATGTATCTTACAAAAATCATCTTAAATCATACTTTAGTTCAAATTGGTGAAGAATTCGGTGGAAGAGATCACACAACAGTTATAAACGCTGAACGTAAAATAAATAGAATGTTGAAAACTGACAAAGATTTTAAAAAAGTTATGGAAAACTTGAAATCTAAAATCTTAGTAAAATAAATAATAAAATCCAACAAAATAAACACTTTTAATTACTTTTCCACATTTCTACTCGATAATAAGAATAATAAATAAAGTAATTAAGAAATATAGTAATATTAGTAATTTAAATTTTTTTCTTTTGAACATACTTTGTAAAAATAAAGTAAAAATTCATTTGAAAAATAGATGAAAAAACACATTTAAAAACTTAAAATATAAATAAATATGTCATTAAAGACAATAGAAATCTTTAGGAGATAAAATCATGAATATTAGAATTAATAGAATGGTGTTATTAGATAATTTACAAAAAGCAGTTAAAGTTATAGATTATAAAAATACTAATCCTAGTTTAACTGGTATTTATTTAAATGCAGAAAATGAAAAAGTAAGTATTATTTCAACTAATGGTACTCTTTCTTTTAAAAGTATTTTAGATAATAGAAATTCTGATCTAGAAATTAAACAAGAAGGTAAAGTTATAATTAAACCTAAATATGTTTTAGAAATGTTAAGAAAACTAGAAGATGAATTTGTAACATTAACAATGGTTGAAGATAGTGAATTAACTATTAGAACTCATAATTCTGATTTTAATGTTAGTGTTTTAAATGCAGATGACTATCCTTTAATTGGATTTAGAGAAAAAGGAACTGAAATTGTTTTAAATCCTAATGAAGTTAAAAAAACTATTTATCAAGTAATAGTTTCAATGAATGAAAATAATAAAAAATTAGTTTTAACAGGTTTAAATCTAAAAGTAGAAGAAGATAAAGTAATTTTCTCAACAACTGATTCATTTAGAATAAGTCAAAAAGTTGTACAAGCAAATTCTAAAATAGTTGAACACGTTGATATTACTATTCCTTATAAAACTGTTAGTGAATTACCTAGATTACTAGATAATGCTAAAAATCTAAAAATAATATTATTTGAAGGATATATTACTTTTATTATTGATAATGTAGTTTTCCAATCAAATTTAATAGATGGAAGATTTCCTAATGTACAAATTGCCTTTCCTAAAGAATTTGAAACAATTATTAGTTTAAAACAAAGAGTGATTTCTAAATTATTATCAAGATTCGATTTTCCTACAGATGATGGTATGCCAAGTATAGTTAATATTAAAGTTGACAATGATAAAATTTATTTCAAAACTTCTATTTCAGAAGTTGGAAAATATGAAGAAGAATTTGAAGATTTCTCTATTGAAGGAAACAAAAATATTTCAATAAGTTTTAATACTAGATTTTTAATTGAAGCCATTAAAACTTTAGATGATGAAATTATCGAATTAAAATTAATCAATTCAACAAAACCGATTATTTTAAACAATACTCGTGATGAAGATTTAAAACAAGTTATTCTTCCTACATTTTTAAGTAATTAGTTTTAGATTATGAGTTTAGTTTATTTTTTTTAAAAAAACGAAGATTTAATTAAATAAAAAAAGTTACTCTCCAAAGTATATATTTTTATTTTGAAATATTTTAAAATTATATTTTGTAAATTTAATATGTTTACACATAAAAATAATTAAATAAATGAATTTAATAAAATAAGGTAGGTAATATGCAAACTAAATCTATAGAGCCACAAATAACTGATTTTTTTAATAGACAATTAAAAAATTATAATCTTGACTACAAATTAGAACAAGAAGAATTAAATAGTCAAATTGATAAAGCTTTTGAATTATATAAAAGTAAAACTGGCGGAAGGGGAAAAAATCGTCCTGATGTAAAATTGTTAAAACAAGATAAAAAATTAAATACATTTCCTGTAATTATCGAATATAAAGGATATTTTGATAAACTTGTAAAAACTAATAACAAAGTTGTTGATAATAGAACTAAAGAGAATTTAACTGATTATAATACAATACAAAGTTATGCTGTAAATGGTGCGGTTCATTATGCAAATGCAATACTTCAACATACTGATTATAAGAAAGTTATAGCTATTGGTTGTACAGGGGAGAAAAAGAATGGTATTTTAAAAACAAGAATAGGTGTTTACCTTGTTTCTGAGGAAAATTATGGTCTTGCTCAAGAAATAGGTAGTTACGATGATTTATCATTCTTAGAAGATGAATATTTTGATGAATTTGTTGAAACAATTCATGATCTTTCTCTCTCTGTAAAAGAACTTAATCATAGAAAAGAAATAAGAGATAAACAAATAGATATCAGCTTATTAAAGTTGAATAATGATATTTATAAAAATGAAGAAGGTTTGACAGAAGCAGATAGAGTAAATCTTATAGCAGGTTCCATAATAGCAACTTTAGGAATACCAAATAAGGTTTCACCGATAACCAAAGAAGAACTTAAATGTAAAATGGAACAAGGTTCAACAGATGGTGAAATTTTAATAAATAAAATAAATGCATTTTTAAAAAATAAGCAAATACCTAAAGATAAAGCAGAAATGATAGTTAGAAAAATGCAATCTACATTATTAAAAACTCAGTTAAATACTCCAAGAAATGGTGAAACTCAATTAAAAAGAGTTTTTACAAAAATTATAGACTGCTTAGGAGAATACTATCAAATTGGATTGAACACAGACTTTACTGGTAAATTATTTAATGAGATGTATTCATGATTAGGCTATGCGGATGATACTTGACATGATATAGTTTTAACACCATCGTATGTTGCGACTCTTTTAGTAAAACTTGCTAGAATTAACATGGATAGTTATGTCTGAGATTTTGCTACAGGTAGTGCAGGATTACTAGTTGCTGCTATGAACGAAATGATTAATGATGCTAAAGTTAAGTTAAAATCACCTAAGGACATAGAGAATAAAATTTTAAATATAAAAGTAAATCAACTTCTAGGGATAGAACTTTTAGAAGAGATTTATATGTTAGCGATTTTAAATATGATCTTAATGGGTGATGGTAGTTCAAACATTTTATGTAAGAATTCTCTTACTGAATTTGATGGTAATTATGGTTTTACAAAAAGTGGTGAAAAATTCCCAGCTAACGCTTTCGTCTTGAATCCTCCATACTCTCAAGAAGGTAATGGAATGATATTTGTAGAGAAAGCATTTTCAATGATGAAACGTGGTGGTTATGGTTCTATAATAATTCAATCATCTGCAGGAAATGGAAAGTCTACAGAGATAAATAAAAGAATATTAAATAATAACACCTTACTAGCAAGTATTAAGATGCCTATTGATCTTTTTGGTGATAAAAGTAGTGTCCAAACTCATATATATGTTTTTAGAGTTGGTGAGCCACATAATAATAATGACATAGTAAAATTTATTGATTTCTCGAATGATGGATATAAATGATTAGCTAGAAAGAAAGCGAAAGAAAAGTTAAAGGATATTGATAAAGCTAAAGAACGTTATGAAGAAATTGTAAATTTAGTATTATATGGCAAAAAACATTTAAAAATTTTCACAGAAAAAGAATATTATGAGGGATACATAGATGTAATGAATGGTAATGATTGAAATCAATCTACACCTATCGATTCAAAACCAACATTAGAAAATTTTAAAGAAGATATATCAAATTTTTTAGCTTGAGAAATAACAAATATTTTAAAAACTAGAAAAGAGACTGAAGAAATAAAAAAATAGAGGCCTCACTGAATGAAAAATTATCCAATGTTCAGTGAGGAGAATTTAAAATTGATGATTTATTTATTAAACTTAACACAAATAATGTATCTAAAAATAAATCTGGAGATTTACCAGCAACAACCGCTGTTGTTTCAAATAATCAGATAGGAAAATACATAGACCCTGTAAATGCAACTATTTTATCAAATGTATTTTCAGCAACAGCTAACGGATTTGGTAAAGCATTTTATCAGTCTAGAAATTTTACAGTTCTACAAGACAGTTATGCTTTTACATTTAAAGATAAAAATATCGATCCTAATAAATGTTATGCTTTTATTTTAGGAGCTTTAAATAAAGTTTATTCTAAATATGATTGAACAAACAAGTCTGGATGAAACAAAGTAAAGAATGAGTATATAAAATTACCTATAAAAAATAATCAAATTGATTGAGAATTCATAAAGGAAATTAATGCTGAAATAGAAGCTCAACATATTACTGAAATACAATCTTATTTACATGCAACAGGATTAAAGGATTATGAGTTGACTGAAAAAGAAAATGAAGTAATAAATAAATATGAACATATCACAACGGGGGGGGTATTAAATTACATAATTTATTCTCAATCCACAATGTTAAGGGTATAAATAAGGAAACATTAAAAAATGGTGATGAATTTGATTACATAACCAGAACTTCTAAAAATCAAGGAATACTACAAACTACAGGAAAAATAGATAATTTAGAGCCCAATAAACCTAACACATGAAGTCTAGGTTTACTTCAAATGACATTTTTCTATAGAAAAAGAGAATGATATGCTGGTCAGTTTGTTAGAATTATTAAACCTAAATTCAATCATAATGAAAATATTGCTCTATTTTTTACAACGTTATTAAATTCAAAAAGAGATTTATTATTGCAATATTTAGTAAGTGACGTAGATGATGTACTATTAAATTCAGAAGTTTATGCTCCAATTAAAGACAATTTTATAGATATAGAATACATAAATACCTTTATTACTGCTATAAAAAAGATAATAATAAAAGATTTAGTTATTTGAACAAATTCAAGAAAACAATAACAAAACAATTAACAAAAAATAAATTAGACTTCCAAAAAATAAATTTAAAATATTTCGAGAAAAAAGCCGTATAAATACGGCTTTTTAAATGATAATTAATAAAACGTCTATTTAAACATGGTTAGAGCAAAAAACACCATGAGTTTCAGTTTAAATTTTGGGGTTCAGGGGAAATTAATAACTTTAAGAATTAAACTCTATCTGTTCATTTGATTTAGAAAAAATATTAATTTCATTATCAATTTTAATTTTTCTAACATATCATCTTTGACTAGATTGACATAAATTTATAAATTTTTCTAAACGATTTTTTGTTTTATCTATTTCTTTAAGTGTTATTACAATACTAAATTTTATTTTGTCATTATTAGTATTGTTTAATCTATATTTTTTAGTAACTTTAATTCCTCAAGATAGAAGATTGTTTTTTACTTTTATTGATGTTCTAGCTCTACCTGTTTTAGTTGTTTCTTTTTTCTCAATAATTTTAACGGTATTTCATTTTGAAAATTCTTTTCTTGCTTCTTGTTCATTTATATAAACATTATCTTCATGAGAGGATTGTTTATTTTCATTTAATGGTTTTATTTTTAAATTTTCTCCTTCTCCAATCATTGGTCCAAATTGGAAATCTAATTCATTTTTAGTGTAATCAACACCTTGATTTCTATTAGTATCAGTAAAATATACTAGTGTTGCTTTTACAGTGAACGGAAAAGTGTTGTTATAAACAGGTACTGGAAACTCATGATTATAAGTATGATATTCTTTTGTGTAAGATGATAAAACTATTTTAATTTCATGATTTTTAGATTCAATAATATCATTTATTTTTATTGGTACAATTCCATGTCCTACTATGTCTTTATTATTGTCATTAGATATTGCAGAATCAATTATTAAAGCTTTAGCTTCTTCTTTTGAAAATTTTAATTTATGAATAAGATAAGCAACCTTTCTTGTTATTCAAGGTGCTGCAAATGAAGTACCAATAACTTTATAAACACCATTAGCTGTACAAGTTGTGATAGGTTTATCTTTAGTTCCACCATAATAATTAACATCAGGTTTATTAAAGAAATGTAGAACAGGTCCTTTTCTAGAATAGTTTGCAGGATTATTTTTATAATCAACTGAATTTACAACAATTGAATTTATTGAATCTGCAGGAGATCCTATTCTTTTTGAATTTAATTCATTAACTTCTTTATTAGTTCCTGCAACTATAAAAATAACATCATTTTCATATTGTAATTTATCTAATAAATCACCCATAACTGATATTGAATTTTTATCTATTTCTGATTTTGAACCTAGAGATAAATTTCAAACTTTAATATCTTTATTATTTTCAACAATATTTTTTATTTTGTTATAAAGAGTCAATGTGCTATTTATGTCATCTTTAGCAACACCGAAATGTCGTACTCTAAATCTACCACAATTATCTTCTAATTGTTTGTTAAAAGATGGTCCATCAACAATAATAGAAGTTACAGCTGTTCCATGATTAAAATCTTTTTGTGATAAAGGTATTTCATTTGAGATCTCTTTTTTAAATTCGACTCATTTTGAAAAATAAACTCTGTTATCAAACATTGTATCAATTACTCCAACGATAGGTTCAATTGTAGGATCTGGTATTGTTAAAACATCACTATTAGAAGTTAAGAAATAGTTATCCTCTTTTCAATCTACTTCATTTAAATCTTCAACAGACATCGAAATTAAATAAGGTGCTTTTTCTTTTAATAAATTGTATGGTTCACTATCTAAGTAAAATGTATTTTTACCAATTCTATCTCGCATATTTAAATTAATATTTAATTTCTTTAATAACTCAATTTCATCAACATTAATATCATATAAAGTAATTATTTTTTTATCACTTGAATCAATATGAGTAGTTTTAACATTAAATTCTTCTATATGAGATAAATCTACAATTATAGAGCGAAATTGAGTTTTAAATATTTCTTTTGATGATATATTATTTTTATTATTTAAAATTTGATCTATTAACTCATTTGTTATGATGTTAATGTTATTTTGTTCTAATTTATCAACTATTATTGATATTTTATTAATTGCATTTTTTAAAATATTTTTTTCAATGTAATAAGTTATTAAATGCTTTTGCTGTATATTGTTATTTTTATAATCATCAATTAAACTAACACCAACTATTTTGTCATTATTTTGTTTTAATGTTGAATAAAATAATTGGTTTATTCTTTTACTTTTTGCTACTATTGAATAATATTTAACATTTATCAAAGCATCAATTTCTAAGGTTTGATTTTTTCAAAAATTATAAACATCGTTTAATTGATCTAACAGTTTTTTAATATGATCTAATTCTAATTTCTTTTTACCAGTTAATTTAGGATTACCAGGTTTTGAAGGATTAGGTTTTGAATCAAATTCACCTTTTAAAATTAGTAATGAATTCATATTACCCTCCTTTTAGCTTCATAGCTACGTTACTTTTTGAAATACCTGTTAATATTTCGATTTCTCTAACTGTAAAATTATTTTCTTTTAATTTTTTTAGATCATAACTATCATTTGAAATTTGTTTATAAAGTCTTTTTAAATAATCATGTTCATCATTAGGATCACTTAAATAAATTGCTGATTTAATGATATTTTTTAGTTCACCAGGTAAAGGAATTTCTTGCATTAAAGAAATGATTTTTCTAAATAATTTAAGTTCACTTTTTACATTCTCAACTTTTTTAAGATAATGTTTTAAAATAACTTCACTAATATCAATAAGATCTTGTCTTTGATATCTATTAAAATTTAAAACTAAATCAAATCTTCTACTTAATGCTTTATCAAAATGTTTGAATAAATTAGTTGTAGCTATAAGTATAATATTTTCATTTAAACTATCTAAAGCTTTTAAAATACTAGTAGTAACTCTACCCATTTCTCTAACATCTTTTTGATCAACACGTTCTAAAGCAAGTGCATCAATTTCATCAAAACAAATAATAACTTTTTCAGGTAAAGAGATATTATTAATTGCATCAAATAATTCTGAAATATTTTTTCCAGTTTGTCCTAGATGAGAATCAATAATATTATTTGAATCAATAATAAATAAATCTCTATTTAATATTCTTGCAATTTGTTTTACACTTTCGGTTTTTCCTGTTCCTGGTGGACCTTGAAATAAAAATTTATTTATTGCGACTTTACGATTTATCGCATTAATTATTCCTTTGATATTTTCTGAGATTTTTTCTGGAAGTGGAAGTGGTTCTAAACTTGTTTGTAATTGAACTTTTTGAGCAAATGGAATTGTTATATCAAAACTTAATTGAGGTACAAAATTATTAGTCCCACGCAACATTGAAAAGATATATTCACCTAATTCATCATCGTTCATTTTGTAAAATTCTTCAGCAATTAAATATGCTTCTTTTCTAAAAGATATATCATTTTCTTCTATATGATATTTTATTAAATTTAAGATATTAGCCTTTCTCATAATATCATTACCTTTCATAAGTTAATTATAAATAACGTTTGGACAAAAAAGCAATAAAAAGGACAAAAATAAAAATAATTTCATAATTAATATTTGCAAAAATTTTATAATTATCAATAAATTGTAAAGTATTAAAATATACAATATAATAGAAATTGAGTTGAACGATACATGTAATTTTTACTGTATGTTTATATTAACAGAAGGTATTAAAATGCTTAATAAAATCAAACAAGTTATTATAGTAGAAGGTAAAACTGATACTCAAAAACTTAAAAATATTTTTGGTAATGATATCAAAACTATTGAAACAAATGGGTTAAGTTTAAATGAAAAAACTCTTAGAATAATTAAAGAATTTAACGATACAGTTGGAGTTATTATTTTTACTGATCCAGATGGAGCTGGTAAGAAAATTAGAGAACAAATTATTAATCATTTAGATAATAAAGTTTTAAATGCTTTTATAACAAAACAAGATGTAAATAAACAATATAAAAAAATAGGAATAGCTCAAGCTGATGATTTCGCTATTAAAAAAGCTTTATCAGAACTAATAGTTTATGATAAAAATAATGATTCTATTAGTTGAAATGAGTATGTTAATAACAATTTTTATTTAAAATCTAATAGAGATAAAATTTGTAAATATTTTAATTTTGAAAAATCTATTAGTTCAAAAACTTTGTTTAAATGATTAAATTGAATGAACTTAAAAGTAAAAGATATTAAAGAAATATTAGGAGAATAAAATGCAAGTAAAAGCTAAAAAACATTTTGGTCAAAACTTTATATCAGATCCTAAATTAATAAGTAGAATTGTTGATGTGTTAGGTGATGATTCTGATCAATTGATAATTGAAATAGGACCAGGAACTGGAGCATTAACAACTGAGTTAGTTAAAAGATTTAAAAAAGTAGTTGCTATTGAAATTGATAAAGAATTAGAACCAGTTTTAAGATCAAAAATTAATTCAGATAATTTTGATTTTGTTCTAGCTGATGTTTTAACTGTTGATTTTGAGTCAATAATTAAAAAATATGATTTTAAAAAAGTTTCTATTATTTCAAATATGCCTTATTACATAACAAGTGAAATTCTATTTAAAACACTTAAAATAAGTCATTTATTAAATAAAGCAGTTTTCATGATGCAAAAAGAAGTAGCAGTTAGATTATGTGCTAATAAAAATGAAAATAACTACAATAATTTATCAGTTGTTTGTGAATTTTATTCTGATAAAAAATATGAATTTACTGTAGTTAAAGGAATGTTTAGACCTATTCCAAAAGTAGATTCAGCAATTGTTAGTTTAACTTTTAATGATAAATATAAAACTCAAATTAAAGATGATCAAAAATTTGCTGAATTTGTAAGAAAATTATTTAACAATAAAAGAAAAACTATTTTAAACAATTTAACAAATGTTGTTAGTGATAAAAATTTAGCTTTAGACTATTTAAATAAAGCAAATATTGATGTTAAAAAAAGACCTGAACAATTAGGTTTAGAAGAATTTATTTTATTATTTAATTTGATGGATTAATTATGAATTTTAGTTTAAAAAAGATACTTTATGTAAAAGATTTTAAACAGATAATGTCGCTAACAATTCATATATTTTTACAATTATTTTTTGCAGCAATTATATCTCAAATAAATATTTTATTATTTAGTTGATATGCTGGAGGAACTGGTTTTTTTGCAGCAGTTAATAAAACAACAACACTATTTATTGCTATTCAATTTATTCCTGGATTAGTTGCTAGTGGAACACTGGTTGTAGGAAGTAAATTATTTGGTCAAAATAAAGAAAAAGAATTATCTAAACTAATAACTACTGGTATTTTAATTAACTTAACTATAACTTTGTTTGTTTATATTTTAACTAGTTTATTTGCTTCAACTTTTTTAAGTTGATTAGATGCAAAAAATGAATTTATAATTACTAATAATAAGTACAATCAAATTAATGAATTAGATTTTTGTGTGAAGTATTTTCAAATCATAAATATCAGTTTAGTAATAATGTCAGTTGTTCAAGTTTTAATTGCTGGATTACAAATTATCAGTAAACAACGTCATATTGCAATTGGTTCAATTTTATCTAATGTGGTTGATATTATTTTGGTTGTATTAGTTTTATATGTATTTGATTTAAATCCTTTTTATGCTAGTTTAGGTTTAGTTTTAGTGGCCTTATTTCAATTAGTTTATATGATAGTAATAAATGTTATTTATATTGATTATAAAAATTGAAAATTTATTAATCAGATTGAAGTTAAATATATGTTTGAAACTATCAAAACAGGTCTCCCTATTACTTTAGAAGTAGGGTTGTGAAATGTATGTAATTTTGTTGCAAATACAGCTATTAGTCATTTATATGTGAATTCAACTTTTATTGATCAACAACAAGTAATTAATACTTTTATAAACTTACATAGAACATTAACTGCTATTGTACAATATTCAATTACATTCTTATTAGCTATAAGTACAATTACATCAATGTTAGTAGCTAAAATGATAGGAAAAAATGATAAACAAAAAGCTTTTGAAATAGGAATAAATTGTTGAAAAATAGCGATTTATGCTCAGTTATTATTATCATCAATTACTTTAGTTTTAACTTATCCATTATTAAAAGCATTCAACATAAATTCGACATTAATTAATAAGTATGGATATATTTTAATGAGCGTGTTGTTTGTTAAACTTTTATTTGATACTGCTAATATGACTTTATTAAGAGCATTATGATCAACTGGAGATTTATGAATACCTTTATTAATATCAGTTGCTACTATGATTACAGGTATGTGTTTATTACCTTGACTTATTAGTTCAACTTTTAAAGGTGATACAGGTTATGGTTTAGTTCTTATTTATTTAGTTATAAGTTTAGATCCTATTTTAAGATCAATAATTTATACTAAACGTTGATTTAAAAGAAAATGAGAAAGTCGTATTAAACCGGTTTAATTTAATATTTTTATTAGATAAAAATTGTATTTAATATTTCAAAAATTTTATAAAAATAAATCTTATTTTTCTTTATTTTGAATAAGATTTCTTTATTTTGAATAAGATTTTTTCTTTGTTTTATGCGTGATTTTTACAAGACTTTTAGCCATATTTTAGATATAATTAATATATGTATTTTATATGTAATTTATACATAGTTTGTGTGTATTTAATATATAAAATTAAGAACGTTTTTTATGGGGTATTTTTTTATTTTGCTTTATAAAAAAAATGATTAGGAGGAAGAAAGAATGTCTGTAAATTATGATGCTGAATCGATAAAAGTTTTAAAAGGTTTAGAAGCAGTTAGAAAGCGTCCAGGAATGTATATTGGATCAACTTCTAAAACTGGATTACACCACTTAGTGTGAGAAATTTTAGATAACTCTGTTGATGAGGCTATGGCAGGATATGCAGATAAAATTGACATTACACTTACAGTTGATGGAGAAGTTATTGTTCAAGATAATGGACGTGGTATTCCTACAGGTATTAATCAAGAATCAGGAAAATCAGCTTTAGAGTTAGTATTTACTCAACTTCATGCTGGAGGGAAATTTGATTCTGATAGTTATAAAATTTCAGGTGGATTGCACGGAGTTGGAGCTAGTGTTGTTAACGCTTTATCATTATATGTTGATGTTGATGTTTACAGAGAAAATATTCATTATCATCAATACTTTAGTGAAGGTGGAACAAAAGAATCAACTTTAGAAAATTTAGGTTCAACTGAGTTAAGAGGAACTAAAGTTAGATTTAAACCAGATCCTGAAATATTTAAAGAAACAGTAAATTTTGATTATGATGTTGTTAGAAATAAAGCAAAGCAATTAGCTTACTTAAATAAAGGTTTAAGATTAACTTTAACTGATCAAAGAGTTGATAAAAGTGTTGAGTATTATTTTGCTAATGGAATCTTAGATTACATTAAAGAAAAGAATGAAAATAAAACAACAATAAATCCAAACATTTTTTATGTTGATTCAAAATACAAAGATATCGAAGTTGAAGTAGCATTACAATATAATTCTGACTATCAAGAAAATTTAATTACTTTTGTTAATAACATTAATACTCTTGAAGGTGGTACTCATGAAGATGGGTTAAAACAAGCTTTAATTAGAGATATTAATAGATATGCTGAAAATGTTATTAAATCTAATAAATCAAATGGAAAATACTCTTGAGATGATATTAAAGAAGGTATGGTATGTATTGTTTCAGTAAGACATACTGATCCACAATTTGAAGGTCAAACTAAAACAAAATTATCTAACTTAGATGCTAAAGAAGCAGTTAATGAAATAATTGGTCAAACATTCGAAGAATTCTTATTAAAATCTCCAGAAGATGCTAAAGCTATTTTAGATAAAAATGCTAATGCACAAAAAGCAAGAATTGCAGCTCAAAGAGCAAGAGAAGAAACAAGAAGAAAATCGGCTTTAGATACTTTTTCACTACCAGGAAAATTAGCTGATTGTGAAAGTAAAGATGCAAGCATTGCCGAGCTATATTTAGTTGAGGGAGATTCAGCTGGTGGTAGTGCTAAAACTGGAAGAAATAGACGTTTTCAAGCTATATTACCTTTAAGAGGTAAGGTGTTAAATGTTGAGCGTGTAACTGAAGCTAGAGCATTTGCAAATAATGAAATTAAATCAATCATCACTGCAATTGGAACAGGAATAAAAGAAGAATTAGATCTTTCTAAATTAAGATATGGAAAAATTGTAATTATGACTGATGCTGATGTTGATGGTGCTCACATTAGAATTCTATTGTTAACATTCTTCTACAGATATATGAAAGAATTAATTAACAATGGAAATATTTATATTGCTCAACCACCTTTATATAAAATTGAATCTTCTAAACGAGTAGAGTACGCTTATACAGATGCAGAATTAGAAGCATTAAAAAATAATGAATTTAAAGATACTAAATATACAATTCAACGATACAAAGGTCTTGGAGAAATGGATCCGCTTCAATTATGAGAAACAACAATGGATCCACAACAAAGAACAATGCTTCAAATTTCATTAGATGATGCAGCACTAGCTAATGAAGTATTTTCAGATTTAATGGGTGAAGATCCTGAATTAAGAAAAAATTATATTCAAGACAATGCTAAATTTGTAGAAAACATTGACGTGTAGAAAGGAAAAGCAAGAATGGATAATCAAAACAATAATCAAGAACATTATCATGGGAAAATAACTCAAATTGATATTTCTTCTGAGGTTAGAAAAGACTTTTTAGAATATGCGATGAGTGTTATTGTAAGTCGTGCTTTACCTGATTTAAAAGATGGATTAAAACCTGTTCATAGACGTATAATTTATGCTATGAATGATTTAGGTATTACAGCTGATAAACCACACAAAAAATCTGCAAGAATTGTCGGAGAAGTAATCGGTAAGTATCACCCACATGGAGATAGTGCAGTTTATGAATCAATGGTGAGAATGGCTCAAGATTTCTCATACCGTTATCCTTTAGTTGATGGTCATGGTAACTTCGGATCAATTGATGGTGATGGAGCAGCGGCTATGCGTTATACTGAAGCAAGACTTGCTAAAATATCAAACTATATTATTAAAGATATTGATATGGAAACTGTTCCATTTATTGATAACTATGATGCTAGTGAAAAAGAACCTTCTTATTTACCTGGATATTTACCTAACTTATTAGTTAATGGTGCAACTGGTATTGCTGTTGGTATGGCAACTTCTATTCCTCCTCATAATTTAAGAGAAGTTGTAAGTGCATTAAAAGCATATATTGATAATAACGAAATAACTATTGATGAAATTTTAGATAATCACATATTAGGTCCTGATTTTCCAACTGGAGCATTAATGACTAATGGTCAAAAAATGAGAGAAGGATACGAAACAGGACGTGGTGGAGTAATTATTCGTGCTAAAGTTGAACTAGAAGAAACTTCTAGACATAGTAGATTTGTAATTACTGAAATTCCTTATCAAGTTAACAAATCAAAAATTATTGAAAAAATTGCTGAATTAGTTAAAACAAAAACAATTAATGGAATTGCAGATATTAGAGATGAATCAAACTATGAGGGAATTAGAATTGTAATTGATTTAAAACGTGATGCAAATCCTGATGTTATTTTATCTAAGTTATATAAATTTACTGGATTACAATCAAGTTTTACAATTAACTTATTATCACTACATAATAATTTACCTGTATTATTAGATTTAAAATCTATTATTAAATACTATGTAGAATTCCAAGTTCAAGTTATCATAAGACGTTCAATATTTGAAAAGAATAAGATAGCTAAACGTTATCATATACTAGAAGCACTACATAAAGCATTAGATGATGTTGATCATGTTATTGAGATTATTAAATCATCTAAAACAGTTGATGAAGCTAAAATGTTATTAACTAATAAATATGGTTTTGATGAAGAACAAAACAAAGCAATTTTAGATATGCGTTTACAAAGATTGGTTGGTTTAGAAAGAGAAAAAATTTGATCTGAAATGCAAGCAATTCAAGAACGTATCGCATATTTAGATAAATTAATTAATGATAAAGATGAACAAAATTCAGTTTTAAAAGATCAATTAGATGAAATCGCTAATAAATATGGTGATGAGAGAAGAACTGGACTAATTGATGATAAATTAATTAATATCCAAGATGAAGAATTAATTCCTGATACTAAAACAATGATTTTATTATCAAAAGAAGGATATATCAGAAGAGTTGATCCTGATGAATTTAGAACTCAAAAACGTGGTGGACGTGGAGTTAGTGTTAATGCTGAACCAAGCGATCCAATTGACTTAATCACAATGGGTAAAATGAGAGATTGAGTAATGTTCTTTACTAACTCAGGAAAAGTATTTAGAACAAAAATGTATAACATTAGACAATACTCAAGAACTGCAAGAGGATTACCTATTGTTAACTTCTTAAATGACTTATCACCTGAAGATAAAATTACTGCTATTTTATGTTTTAGAAATACTAAAAATAAATTTGAATATTTAACATTTGTAACTCAAAACGGAATGATTAAACGTACAAGAGTTAGTGAATTTGAAAACATTAATAGAAATGGTAAAAAAGCAATTACATTAAAAGATGATGACCAATTAGTTTCAGTATTTGCAACAACAGGAAAAGATACTATTTTTGTTGCTAATGAATCAGGAAAAGTAATTAGAGTACAAGAAGATAAAATTCGTGCTATGTCTAGAACTGGATCTGGAGTTAAATCAATTAAATTAGAAGATAATGATGTTGTAGTTGGAGCAGTAAGTTCATTTAAACTATCTCACATTACAACAGTTTCAAGCAAAGGTATCTTTAAAAAGAGTTTAGTTGATGATTATAGAATTAGTAATAGAAATACTAAAGGTATGAAAGTAATGAATTTAAATGAAAAAACAGGTAAATTCAAAGCTTTAATTGCTGCTAGAGAAACAGATTTAATTGTAATTGTTTCAAGCGATGGAAACATAATTAAAACGAAAGTATCTAATATTCCTTCTCTTTCAAGAACTGCTACTGGAGTAAAAGGAATAAGACTAGATGATGGTCAAGAAATAAGTGCGATAACTTTAGAATACATTAAAAATCCAGATGATTTAAAAGATTTTGAAGATGAAGAATAGTAAAAAAATCACTCTAACCTTATCGGCGCAAGTGATTTTTATTTTTGTAAAAGTTGCATTCTTTTTTATCCTACGTTTCCCACTTTAAGCATAAAAATAACAGTTTAAACTTATAAACCTAAATTTATAAGTCAACTGTTATTTTTTTAAAACTTCTAAAAGAGTGTGATAAGTATCTCAACTTTCTTTTAACCCATCATTAAACACTTGTATTGTTTCTGTTTTTTGTTTGTTTACAAATACCTCAATTTCTTTGACATCTTTAATAACGTTAATCATTTTATGTTCAGTAATTCTATTTTTACCTTGTAATCCTAATCTAGAATTCAAAAGGTAAACTACATAATTTAAAAACACTAAAGATACAAAACATAAACAAATATATCCAACAATATGATTTCATGTTGATAGATACATTGGACGAAGTGACAATTTACCTTTTAACGTTTTAAAATTAGATTCAATTTGTCACTGTTTTGAATATAAATTTACAATATCAACTACAGATAAATCAGTTCTATTTGTTTCATAAACATAATATCCATCGTATTTTTCATCTTCATTTATTTTTGCTACATCCAATTCATAAAAAGCACCTTTATTTACAGGTTTAAAAAACTTATATTTTTTTGAACCAGCTAAATTGTCATAAGAAACTAAATTATCTTT
>NZ_LFYS01000072.1 GCF_001199495.1 Mycoplasma sp. HU2014
AAATTTATATTCAAAACAGTGACAAATTGAATCTAATTTTAAAACGTTAAAAGGTAAATTGTCACTTCGTCCAATGTATCTATCAACATGAAATCATATTGTTGGATATATTTGTTTATGTTTTGTATCTTTAGTGTTTTTAAATTATGTAGTTTACCTTTTGAATTCTAGATTAGGATTACAAGGTAAAAATAGAATTACTGAACATAAAATGATTAACATTATTAAAGATGTCAAAGAAATTGAGATATTTGTAAACAAACAAAAAACAGAAACAATACAAGTGTTTAATGATGGGTTAAAAGAAAGTTGAGATACTTATCACACTCTTTTAGAAGTTTTAAAAAAATAACATTTGACTTATAAATTTAGGTTTATAAGTTTAAACTGTTATTTTTATGCTTAAAGTGGGAAACGTAGGAATGATTCCAACTGATGAAAGAATTGTTATTACTGATGAGGAAATTAAAAAACAATTACAAACACTTTTAGATAAATTAGATGACTTAGAAGACGTTCAAAACGTTTATCATAATGCAGAATTATAATTTCAACCGAGATTAAAACTTGGTTTTTTTAATATCTTTTACTAGAAATAGTTTCACCTTAAACAAATATTATTTTTTCATACTATAAATGGTTTAAAATTATAAATATAACAAGATTTTCAAACACAAGTACATTTAATTTATAAAGGAGTATGGGTATGCAATATAATTTATTAAATTTAGTATTACTAATAATAAATATATTTTTATTGGGCTCTATATTAATGTTGTATCTATTCTATACAAAAACTTATATAAATCATCGAGTGCCTTATATTAATAGTTCTAACAATAACATTACTTCAACTGAAATAAATAACATAATTTTAAATTTCAAAATTATGTTTAATTTAAAAGATTATGAAGTTATCTACACTGATACTGAAAAGATGATAAAAATATTTAGAAACGTAAATAAGTCTAAAAAACAAATCGTTATTAGTAAACGTATTTTTGAATCAACAGGTTATGAAATAGATTATTTGATTTCAAGATTATGAATATCAGCAAAACAAATTCAAAAAGATAATAAACTTACTTTTTATAAGACATTAATTTATATAATACCTTATACACTTTTATCATTAATTGTTATTAGTTTTACATTCTCATTATTTTTATATCTTTACAATCAAACAACAGGTGAATTTGATCAAATGCATTCATCAAATGTGATTATATCTAGTTCTCAATACACATTAACTTGGTTTTGAATTAATCCTATCTCTGGATATTTATGCTTTGCTTTTGTTTTATGTTTATTTATAAATTACTATATATCAATGAGATATAAAAATAGATTAGAAATATATTACAATGAAGAAGTAACTAAATTAGTTAAATCAGCTATAAACGAATATGAATTTGATTTTAAAGCAGCAAGAACTTATGCTCAATCAATTAAACTAACTTATATTCCAGTTATGAAAATATTTAACTTTTGAAATAATCATTATAAGTGAACTGGTCCATTTACTATAGTTTAAAAAACCTAGATTTATCTAGGTTTTTAAGTGATTATTCATTTAATAAATATTTTATTTTTGTAGTTACAATATCAATCGCTACTTCATTTCCTTCTTTATAAGGAATGATTAGATCTGCATGATCAATTGTAGGTTCAATAAAAATATCATGCATTGGTTTTACTTCTGTTAAATATTGGTGAATAACACTTTCAATGCTTCTTGCACGTTCTTTAGTGTCGCGTTCTAATCTTCTAATAAAACGTAAATCATCAGCCGTTTTAATAAATAGTTTTATATCACCTAGTTCACGTAATTTTTCAAAATATAAAGCAAATATACCATCTAAAATAATTACGTCACTTGACTTAATTATTTTTGTTTGTTCTGTTCTTGTTGATTTTACAAAATCATAGATTGGAACGGTGATATTTTGTCTTTCTTTTAATTTAGTTAAATCTTTCACTAATAAATCAATATCAATTGAGTTGGGGTGATCAAAATTAATTTGTTTTCTTTTATCAATTGACAATTCACTAAAATCTTTATAGTAATCATCCATTGAAATATGAGAAACTGACTTGTCTTTTAAAATCTTGTTAGCAATTCTATCAGCTACTGTGCTTTTACCACTAGCACTACCACCTGCAACTAAAATAATACTTACTTTTTTATTTTTGCTCATAAACACTCCTAATTTAAATATTATTGTTATTTTAGCATTGCTCTTTTTTATAATAAAGACTTTATAAATTTTATAAAAATAGAGTTTAAGTAGCATAACAAAAAAAGTTTCTACTTATTAACTCTATTTTTCATCTTTTTTATTTTTTTTATCGCGTGGACAATCTTTTGAACAGTTCTTATTTTCTAAAATAATTTTTAAATGACTTGGTAAAGCATAAGACATACCAACTAGATATAAAATTATAACCCCTAGTCCTGGAGCAATAGCTTTAAAACCTAATACTGCAATAAAGAAAGGAACTGCTATGATTAACAACATTGTAGCTAAAATTAATACTGATATATTTATTATGATTAATAATTTTTCATGTTTTTTAATTTTTTTAGTTTTTATAAAAGCTAATAAAAACGGTATTATTAAACAAAGTCCTGAAAATACAAAACCTGTAACAGCTAATGCATAAGGAGTTGTTTCTTTTCCTAATACGTGTAAATGTTGATTATTTCCATAACCAAAAGATTCATTAGCAATTATAACAAGTACGAACATAAAAAATGTTGATAAAAAGTTTAATAGATACTTCTTTTTCATTTTTTTGGTCTCCTTTAATTTTATTTTACATTAATAGTTAACTTGTATAAACAATCAACAGCTTAGATATGTATTATAATTGTTTATATTGTCTTTTAACATGTAAAAATTTTATTTAAAGTGTTTATTTATTAATAAGTGTAATACACCTAACATACCTGCATTATTTTTGTTTGCTGCATATTTAATCTCGATTAGATTGATATTATAGAAATTGTAATTTTGTTTAAATCTTTCATTTAACATTCTTAAAATATTTGGATCACAATTACTAAATCCTCCACCAAGATAAATTACTTCAACACTAATTGTATAACTTAAAATAGTTAATAGATTTGCTAATTTATCTAAATATTTGTCTAGTTTTTGTTTTATAAAATCATTATTTTGATATAACTGTCAAATATCAGGATTATTGATTTGTAAAGTTTCTTTTACATTTATATAAAATCTTGATCAAGATAATTCATTATCAATAGTTTCTTTAGAATTAAAAAATCTAATTGCTCCCACTTCTCCAGCAGTTCCGTTATTTCCTAATAGAAGTTTACCGTTTAATATAATTCCAGCTCCAACTCCAGTACCTAAAGTCAAAGTAAGAGAATTATTATAGTTTTTATCAAAAACATGTTCAGCATAAGCAGCACTATTAGCATCATTTATAACTTTAACTGGAACATCAATATTATTTTTGTTTAAAACTTGTTTAACAAACTTTTCAAACTCAAAACCAGTGTAATTTTTTATAGTTGAATTAGCATATTTAATTGTTCCAAACTCATCAACAACTCCAGCAGTTGCAATAGCAACACCATCAATAAATAAATGATTTTCAATAATTTCTTCTACTTGTTTTGATAACTCTTCTCTTGAAAGTTTTGTTGGAATACTAAATAATTCAACAGGTTCAAAATCACTGTTAAAAACACCATATTTAATAGCTGTACCTCCAATATCAATAGCTAAAAATTTCTTATTATTCATGTATTTTAAATACCACCTTTGTTATATTTATCTTTTATAAAATTAGGTTATCTAACACTATTTATTAAATAACACCTTAATATAAATTGTATCTAATTTTATAGACTTTAAAAGTAGAAAAAAATCAAATATAAAATTATAAGTTAAAAGATAGAAATAAAAAAATCTTTATAATATTATAAAGATTCCCGAGTTTTACAGTTGTTGTACTAACAAATAAATAAAAAGGATGAAAAGTTTAGATTTTAAGGGCTTTTTCATCTTTTTTCTTACTTCTATTTACTTTTTCCAAAGTTATGCTAAAATATTTATAGGAGATATCATGATAAAACGAGATAAGATAAAATTTAAAGATGGAACTGTTAAGACATATTTTAGAGTTGTTAGGGGATATCGAGACAAAGACAGAAAAGTTAAACAAGAAATCGTTAAAAGTTTTGGCTATCTAGAAGACCAACTAGATCAAAATAAATTCATAAAAGAGGTTGAAGAGTTTAACAAAAATGCACTTAAAGGACCTAGAATAACTTTTAGTGAAATCAAAGATAAATCATTTTTAGGTGATCCAAGTTCAAGTTCATATAACTTTGGTTACAAATATTTAGAAGCAGTATATCAATTCTTGGAATTAGATGATTTTTTTGCTACCTTAAACTACAAAACAACATATTCTATAAATGAAATTTTCAAGTTTTTAGTTTTGCAAAGAATAATGTCACCAGCTTCTAGGAGATCTACATATAAAAAGATAAAATCCTTTTATAATAAAGATCTTAACTTTCCTATTCATGCTGTGTATTAAAAAATTCCCAATTTTGGACACTATATAATTTTAATAATTTACTAAAAAATTCTTATTTTCGTCTATTAAATACATTAAATAAAGAATTCCAAAAATATACACTATATTTTTCGGTTAAAATAGCACAAAAACAATTAAAAAATGAAAATTTTTAATAAAAGAGTATGTTTTAGTAATAAAATGTACTCTTTTTGTTTAGAAAAATTAATAAAATTTTTAAAAAATACTTTTAAAAGACTTGTCTTTTATGTTATAATATACTATATAATACACTATAGAAAAGGAGAGATATTATGGCTGTACCATTAGAAATAAGGCAAGTTCCAAGACCAAAAAATACTATCGTTAAATTAACAGGAAAATCATGAGCTGTTATTCAAAGAATTGGATGTGAATATAAAAATGGTAAGAATTATCCAAAAAACGGACCTGTCATAGGTCATATAATAAATGGAGAATACGTACCTAAAAAAGAAATATCAATAGAATTAAGACCAAAAAATTATGGTGACTATATGCTTGCTAAAAATCTTTCAAATGATATTTTGAAAGACTTGACGCACGTTTATGGTGTTGAGGCATTTAGAATTTTTGCCATTGCTATTATGAAAACATTAAACCCAGATGCAAATGATTCTTTAATAGAGAAATA
>NZ_LFYS01000073.1 GCF_001199495.1 Mycoplasma sp. HU2014
CAAACCGAATTTTTATATTCATTTAAAAGCACAAATGACTACAACCAAGAACGAAGAACTTATTTAGATAAAGTTAATCGAGAACAAAATTTTAATAACGAACTTTTACAAGAAAAAGAAAAACTTTTTGGAACAATTACTTTTATTTCCAACGAAGATTTATCTTTAAAACAAATATATGATCTTTACAAAACAAGATGAGAAATTGAAGAATTTTTCAACTTCTATAAAAACATTGCTGAATTGGATTTTGTAAGAGTACAACAAAACACAAGTGTAATTGCGACTGAATTTATAAACTTAATAAGTTCTATAATCACTTCAAGAATGAAAAAAGAATTTGAAGAAAAAGGATTAACAGAGAGATTTTCATTTAATCAAATAATGGAAAGATTAAGTTCAGCTAATAAGTATTTAGATGGTACAACTAAAAAATGACACTATACAAGTGAAAAGAAATATACCGACAATATTATTGATATTTTAAACCTATAGTGGCAAAAATGATAAATTTCTTATTTTATTCTTTCGACACTCTTTTTAATAAATTATAAGATTTTATTTTTGTTACAGCCTAAGTTATAAATAAAGTTAGAAACTGTGCTTTTTGATATTTTTATGTTTTGGTAGTCAATATATAAAAATTATTCTTCATAATACTTTTCTAGTGGTAAATCTGTAGACTCATTATTTAATGCTCTAATTGCAACAATAGTAAAAAAACTTAAATGATTCTTTATCATAAATAACAGTCAAGTCTTCTAATATATCTTTAGAAACTTTTTTAGTCAGCATATATTCACCATAATTTTTAGGTCTTATGTGTATTGATGATCTTTTCTTTTATAGAAATTTTCCATCAATTATACACCTAATAACAGGTCCATTTATTGGATAACTTTTTTCATTTCTATATTCACAACCATTTTTTCTATAATTGCTCATGATTTATCAGTAGATTTTACTATTGTATTTTTGGGTACAGAGACTTTTTTAATTCTCTAAGTGACGAGGATTTTATTGTCCTTTTCTATAGTATATTATATAGTATGTTATATCCAAATAACGTTCATTTTACTATTGCTTTTTAGTGACTAATTTTGTTTATTTTTGTGTGTTTTTATAACAAAAAAAATAGAGTTTTGAAACTCTATTCAAAAATCCTTTAGGTTTATATCATAAATAACTGAAAAATCTTTTTTGACCTTTTTAAACCATTTTATATAGTGTATTTTATGGAATTCTTTATTTAATTTCTAATATACAATATGGACATTAGTTATCTATAATGATTTTATTAATCTTTCATATATTCTTTGATCATTATAATTATTTAAACTAATTATTACATCTAAAATTTTACTAGCAATATCTAAAACAAATCCTATCATTGAAAGAATATTATTTGATCTATTTTCTAATTTATCAATATGATGATGAAATTTATTATTAACTTTTTTTAAAACATTAATTGATTTCGAAAAAATAATTTTAATTTTTTCCAATTTAAAGACTTTTCCAATACCATTAATTGTTTTAGAGAAAAAAGTTCTCAAAAATTTTATAATATCTTCTTTTACATTAATTATTTTTAATTTTTTTAAAATTCCATTTCTATTTTAAGCTTAATTTTAAAAATATCTAAATCTATCTCATCAAGTGTCTTATAATTATTATCTAACACATGACTTGTGATATTTATCAAAACATCCAACTCCTTTTGTGTTATATTTTCTTCTAATTTATCTCTTTCTTTTTTTAATGCACTTAAGTCAGAATTAAATTTAACAGAACTAGCTGTAAGAAAACCTGCATCAATTGCAGTCCTAGTAGCTGACACAAACATTCATTTAGAAATATATACTGCTACTAGCGCTCATGTTGCTGTAGCCAAACCTATTTTTGCATAAACAAAATGATTATTTCTTTTTATATATCTATTTAAAAATTTTTTAAAATTACTTAAATTTTGTAAAGTTTCTAAGTCTTCTTTACTAATTTTAACTTCTTCATCATCATTTGATAATGTGGATTTAATTTTATAAGTGTCACTATTTTTTTTCAAATTGTTCACTTAATGATAAAGTTTTATTCACATTATTATCATTTTCAAAATCTGTAAATTGATCTTTACCAAGTCATTCAATACCATATAAGGATTTTACTTTTATATATTCATCAGAGTTTTTAACAACCATTTTTTTATAATTGTCTAAAATGTCTGATACTAGTAATTCACCATTTACAATCTTGTTATAATTTTCTTTTATTACCTTTTTATTATTTTTTATAAATTCTGCACTATCATCTTTCAAATAAGTGTTGTTTTTTAAAAGATTTGTAGATTTAGTGCTATAACTTTTAATAAGATTATCAAATTCATAGTTTCTAGGAGAATGCCTAAATAACTCAACCTGTTTTTCTTTATAGAATTTCTTTTTATAAAAATTTGATTCTTCTTCAATTTTTTTAATATCTTTTTCAATTATTTGCTGATTTGATACCGCTTTATTTACCTGTTGCTTTGTCAATCCAGTAAAATTAATTAATGGACTAAGAATCAACAAACTTATTGTTGCAATTATTGAACCTTTAAATAATAATTTCATATCTATCACAACCTTTCTTATTAGTTATTTTATCAAATAAAAAGAGGGTGTTTTTATTAATTATCCAAGTAAAAAATCTGATTATAATAAATTTAAATATTGTCTGATTTTTTAAAATATAAATAAAAGAAATTACCTATTAACACATTTATTATCTTTTTAAGATCGACACACTCTTCCCCATCTATTAATATTTTATTATGATTATCTTTTTCATCAATAGCATGGCGCATATCAAAGCTAAATAAAAAGTCTCAATTTTTTTCTAAATAATCCAAAAAATATAAAGCACATTCAAGTTCACTTCTATTAATATAAAAGAAATCTTTAATATCTAATTGATTTTTGTATAAAAAATCTTTTTGATTTCCTTTAGTAACATCTATAAAAAATTTCATTTTTATCTCTTGATATGTACTATTAGAATACAAAATTTTCCATTCATCTCAATGTTCTAACAATATTTTCTTTTCAGATTTTGTAGGCATAAACATTACGATAGAAAATAAATTTAAACAGATACAGATAGAAATGAATGTAAATAACAATATAAAAAACGGGTTTTTAAAAGGTTTGTTAGCTAAAGAAACTTTAGAAAGGAAATGAAATATAAAATTAAAAATATGTTTTATACGTCACCCTATTCTGTGTCTAGGTAGATATTCAGAATCAAATATACCTGTTCCAAGAAATACATTTATAACCATAGCTAAAATAATAATTATAAGTGTATAAAGTATAACTATGACTATTGAAAATAAAAAAATTCTTCTTTTAACATTACTTAGATCTATATGTTCATGAAAAAAATCTATGCATGAAGGGTCAAGTTTTTTTATTAACACTTGATTTAATAATAATTCATAATATGAAAATTGTAATTAAATAAAATATAATTAAGATAAAATAACTTAAAATTTTAGCAAACAAAACAAAACCTACTTTCTAATATTCATTTATTGATTAAATAATTTTAAAACATTTCCTCTTCATTAAATTAGCAACTCTTATTGGGTTTATTTCATATCAATAATAAAAAGTTTAAAGCTCTTTTTTAAGCACTATACATTGATGGTGTATAATGATTTTTACAATGAAATCGCACAAAATTCTTTATCATCAAATCGGTTAATAAAAACGCTCTTTCTTCACTCTAGTTCAATGAGTTTCTGCTTCTATAAATAGTTTTGTATCAATTATAACTCTATTAAATAATAAACCAAATATATTTTCTATTAACACTTGTTTGAATTCATTAATTGTTATATTTTTTGCATTTGATTGATTAGTTATTTCTATTGTAAAATTCTCCTCTTTTTTATAAAATTTTCTACAATATTTGAAAAAGGAAGACCAATTATTTAAATATTCATGAATTACATTTAACAAAAATTCGTCAACATACTCTTGAGGGCACATCTCTTCAAATACAGTATCAAATTTTTTCAACATACTCGGAGCATCTTTTTTACGATTTTTTTCTAATATTCATTTTTTTTTGATCTAAAATAAATGATTCTTTATGCAATATTTTATATTCTAATATTCTAGATTTTTTTTGATATGAAACTATTTTAAATATATCTATTTTATTTTTATACTTAATTTTAAAAGACTTATAGACACTATCTTTATATAAAGATTTTAACCTATCTAATTCATCGTACTCTATTTTTTTAAAATCTTTAGGACGTGATCTATGGAGAAATTTAATCTGAATATAAGTATTTAGTATCGAAAGTATTATACAAATAATACTAGATATAAATATAAAAAATGCATATCCTTTTGTTTCAAAAATAAGTTGAGAAAAGTAATAAGGAATTTGAAATAACAAAATATAAAAAGTTGTACTAATCATATTCAATTTAGTTTGCTCAACATCAAAATTCATTTTTGTAAAATCAATATAATGTTCGAACTCCTTTTTAATTTTTTTGTTAGGAAAAATATTAAATAGTGCTATTAATATTATTAGAAGTATTAAAAAAGTTATTTGATATATGATTAAAGACAAAATAAAATTGTTAGCAACCCATGAATTATTGCTAGATAGAATTAAAAATAAATTGTTAACATTTAAAAAATTCATTAAATTTCTCCTATTGTATATCTATGTTTTGATTTTTACTGTTATTTATCATTTGTATTTTTCTCCTATTAAAATGCAATTAATGTTTTAAAAACATAATAACAACACTTAAACACGTTACATATAGTTGTCACATATTAAAAATATCATAATACTACTCTTTATAATTAGATTATAAAACAAAAGCATCGGACACATTTTTTTATATGTATATAAATTCTAAAGGTAAATAATAATTAACATGTTTATCATAATCATATAAAGATTTTCCAACAATGAATTTTTGATGATAACAATCCAATCTATAGTAGAATTTTTTAGAAATATCATTTACATTTTTATTCAACACAAAATTATAACAAAAAGTTTTATCTAAACTCATATCTGAAATAATAACTGAAGAATTATCAAATTTACAAGCTTGAATTCTTTTATCTGATGAATAAATTTTTTCTAGTTTCAAATCATTTATCATGTAAAGATCTTTATCTGAAACTATAAAAATTACATTGTTATTTACAAATATTTTTTTAATATCAAAATCAAGATTTAAGCTATTTTGTTGAGTTATTCAATCCTTGTAAATTAATTTGTTGTTATGATCTGCAAATATTAATTTATTATTAAACTCATCTAATAATTTAATTTCATTGTTTTTGATTTTATAATTAAATGTTTTGTTTTCAACTAAAGTTGTTATGTGTAATTGATTATTTATTAAACTTAAATTTATTATTTGTTGATTAAAGTTATTTAAAAAAATTAATTCGCTTTCTTTTCTGTCGATCACATTGCCTGATAAAGGGTTTATTAAAAATTTATTTGTATGAATATTTGTTTTTAAATTTTCTAATACTTGTTCATTTTTAATTGAAAACAAATTATTTTTTTCATCAATAACGTACATAAAATCATCTAATATGTAAAAATTAGTAACTCAATATGTGTCTAATAGATTCATTACTTTAGGTTTTATTTTCTTAATCTTATACATTTTTTACTTCCTTTTTAAAATATTATAAAGCAAAAGCACCATAAGGTGCTTTTAGTAAAATTATTTATCTTGGATTGAAGCGATTCCTGGTAATTCTTTACCTTCCATAAATCCTAATGATGCCCCTCCACCAGTAGATATTCAAGTAAAGTCTTCTTTAAATCCTAATTTAATAGCAGCAGCAGCACTATCTCCACCACCGATTAAAGTGAATGCTCCTTTTTTAGTTTGTTCAGCAACAGCTTCACAAATTGAGTTTGTTCCGTTTTCATAGTTTTTGAATTCGAAAACTCCAAGTGGACCATTTCAAATAATTGTTTTAGCTTCTGAAATTATTTTTTTGTAAGATTCAATTGTTTTAGGTCCTATATCCATTCCCGTTCAATCATCTGGAATATTATTTTCAAAGTAGCTTGGTGCAGTGTCAGCAAAATCAGTGTTACATGCTACATCAATTGGAAGAATGATTTTTCCATCAGCTTTTTCTAAGTATTGTTTAGCTAATTCAACTTTATCATCTTCAACTAATGAAGTTCCAATTGTTCTTCCTAAAGCTTTAAAGAATGTATAACTCATTCCACCACCAATTAATATTTTGTCAACTTTTGGTAATAAGTTTTCAATAACTCCAATTTTGTCTGAAACTTTAGCTCCACCTAAAATAGCTAAGAATGGTCTTTGAGGGTGTTCGATTCCCTCTGTTAACATTTCTAACTCTTTTTGAACTAAAAATCCAACAGCTGAAGTTTTAATGTTTGAAGAAATTCCAACGTTTGATGCATGTGCACGGTGTGCTGTACCGAATGCATCATTAACAAAAACTTCACCTAAACTAGCTCAGTATTTTCCTAATTCAACATTATTTTTTGATTCATTTTTAACAACTTCATTATTAACTACATCTTCAAAACGTGTGTTTTCAACTAAGATGATTTGTTTTGATTCTAATTTAGAAACTGCATCTTCTAATTCTTTTCCTCTTGTAACCGGAATAAAGATTACTTCTTGATTTAATAATTCTGATAGTTTTTCAGCAACTGGTCTTAGAGATTTTTTTTGTTTATCTTCTTCTGATTTAATTCTTGATAAATGTGAGAATAAAACGATTTTTGCATTTTGTTCAATTAAATGTTTAATTGTTGGTAATGCAGCTTGAATACGGTTATCATCAGTAATCACACCTTTTTCTAGTGGGACGTTGAAATCAACACGAACTAAAACTGTTTTATTATTAACATCAATATCATGTAATGTTTTTTTGTTGTTGTAATTCATTATTCTACTTTTCTCCTTTTTGAGTTTTTTAACCATTTGTAAAATTTAAATTAAAAGAAGAACTTACATGGTTTTTGAATGCAAGTTCTCCAATTTTGGTTTTTATTATAATTCCATGAAGTAAATTGTAGTTCTTACTAATTGTGAAACGTATGAACTTTCATTGTCGTATCATGAACAAACTTTAACCATTTGTCTTCCGTCAACTTCCATAATTTTTGTTAATGTTGCATCAAAAATTGAACCATAGTTTGAACCAATAGTATCTGATGAAACGATTGGTAAAGTTACATATTTCATTGCTTGAGCTAATTCAGCATTATTGTCTAATGCAGATTTAATTGCATCGTTAATTTGCTCAACTGTTAATCCTTGAGTTTTGAATTCAACAGTTAAATCAGTAATTGAACCTGTAATTGTAGGAACACGTAATGCATATCCGTCTAATTTACCTTTTAAGTGTGGTAATACTAAACTAACAGCTCTTGCAGCTCCAGTTGTTGATGGAATAATATTTCAAGAAGCAGCACGTCCTCTACGTAAATCTCTATGAGGCAAGTCTAATAATCTTTGATCGTTAGTTACAGCGTGAACTGTAGTCATGAATCCTTTTTCAATTGTAAATGCATCATCTAAAACTTTAGCCATTGGTGTTAAACAGTTTGTTGTACATGAAGCTCCAGAAATAATAATATCTTCTGAAGTTAAGTTTTTGTGGTTTACACCATAAACGATAGTTTTTAAATCACCTGTTGCTGGTGCTGAAATAACAACTTTTTTAGCTCCGGCTTTAATGTGTGCAGATGCTTTTTCTTTATCTGTGTAGAATCCAGTTGATTCAATAACTAAATCAATTCCTAGTTCACCTCAAGGAAGGTTAGCAGCATCTTTTTCAGCAAAGATTTTAACTTCTTTTCCTTTAATGATGATTGAATTATCAGTGTATGAAATTTCTCCTTCACAGAATAATCCATGAGCTGTATCAAATTCTAATAAATAAGCTAATGATTTTGTATCTGTCAAGTCATTAATAGCAACGATGTCAACACCTTTTTCAAATAATCTTCTAAATGTTAAACGTCCGATTCTCCCGAATCCGTTAATTGCGACTTTTTTTGACATATTTTTCTCTCCTATCAAGTATAACAAGTTAATTATATTATTTTTTTTACTCTTTTTAAAGTATTCCAACAACATATATTAGCAACAAAGATTGAGCTTTTTTTATATCTTAAATAAAACGTTTTAAATTATGATAAAAACAAAATAAAAAGACTCTCATAAGTCTTTGAATTTATTTTTTACATTTTTTCTAATCTTTTTAAAAGCATGATAAATTGCTTATTATTAGATAATTTTTTTGATACTTTTTAGTTTGTTGTAAAAGTTTTTCTTCTGATATTGAATCTCATAATATCAAAATTTTTTTACAATCTTTTTGGTTGTTGAATACGACCTGATCTTCTATATTAATAACACTTATTCTTGAATATATTCATTTTTTAATCTCTTTATGATTTGTTTTGTTTTCTTGAAGCAATTTAACAAAATGTGCTACTTGTTTATCTATAGTATCTTGATAAGTAGTGTCTAAATTTTTAAAGTCATCATAAAAATAAAAGTAATATCCAAAGTTGTTTAATAACTGAACTAATAACATAAATGACGTTCTTTTATTTCCGTCTATAAAGTAATGACCTGTTAAAGTTTTAATAAAAATCTCAGTTACAAAATCAAATATATCATATTGATCAGATTCATAACTATATTTAAAAATTGTCGAATTTATTCCACTTAATAAACTACCTTTTTGTTTTTCTTGAAAATAAAGGTTGTTAGTTGCTGAATAAAATATTTTATTAAGTTCTTCAATTGAAGTTTTATAAATATTATCAATAAAATTACAAAACTTACCATTAAATTCTATTGAAGAAATCTCAAAATTTAATTCACTTTTGTCATTGCTATTCTCGATATAAAACTTATCATTTGTATAAAAAATTTTTTTATTATTGGATATGATGAAATATTCTATATTTTTTTTGTTATTAAATCAAAATTAAAATTATAACCACTTAGTTCATTATATGTTTTGTCTGTTATATAAATTCTTAGATTGTCTTTCATTTTTACACCCCTATTTTGCTTAATTCTTAATTTCATCTTATCATATATAGAACTAGCTATTTTAACCTTAAAATATTGAACAAAAGTTGAAATGAAATACAAATATTTTCTTGTCCATAGTTGTTCAAATTATTGAAAAAATAAATCAAATTTTCATGATCTATTGTTCTAAATTTTAATTCTTTACTTTGACTATCATATCTTTCCATATTATTTAACTTTAGATATCGTTTTATTGATTTTTCTGTCAAGTAAATGTTTTTTTGAAAGTTTTCTTTCTATTTCTTCTATTTCTTCTAAACTAGATGAAAATAAATAAAATCCACCCACAACAAAATATCCTGTACTTCCGCTTTCATCAAAATAAAAGTTTATATAAATTTTATCCATCACAATTCACCATATATAATCTAAAAATTTTCTAATCTTTTATGATTTCTTTTTTATCTTTTAAAAAGTATAAACTACATAAAACAAGTACTAAAACTAAAGAAATTGTCATGTAAAGATAAGGGTTTGTTATTAAAACTTTATGTTGAGAATATAAATTTTTACTTCTTGGCTTTTTATAATTATTTATTTGTGGATTTTTTGTATTTTGATTTGAATAATTAATTGGTTTTGTTTCGTTTATATTAAGTTTAATTTTTTTCTCTCCATAAAATTTAGTTTTAAAATTATCTTTTACAGTAAGTATCAATTGATCTTTTTCAATTTTATAATCTAAAGCTGTGTTTAATCAAAATGATAAACCAGGTATAAAGTTCTTAATATTTTTAATGTCTTCTTTTTTAATATTTAACTCGTTAATTTCAATTAAACTATTTACATCAATTCTTTGAATAATTGGTAGTTTTAAATATAGACTTTTAATATCTTTTTCATATTTTTTACTAATAGGAATTTCTATAATAACTTCACTTTTATCATTTCACTTAAACTTACCAAATTCTCTTTTTGAAAAATTAGTTAATTTTCAACTACTAAAAATATTATTAATTTTATCTAGATAATTTTTATTTGCTTTTTGTAATTGTTTTTTGAACTCATTTTCAAGATCAACAACAGTATTTTCTAGTTGATCGATATTTTTGTAATCTTTTATTTGATAAGGTATTGTTTTAATTGAGTTTAATACAGTCTTAGGAATTAAAAATTCATATTTAACTTTTTTAACTGAATATTTTAATTGAGAAAATGGCGGAACTGGAAAATTACTATGATTTCACTCTCAATTTTTATAAACTTCAAAATCCATCGCTTCATAAATATTTAAAAGTTTAAGATTTTTATCATAACCACATTTTCATTGTGTATTAAAATCATAAAAAGCCGATCTTATATTTCTTAAATCTTTTGGATCTTTAAAAAAGTCCATACGTACGATTCCTTCATATTCTTTTTGATTTTCACAACCAAAACTAAATTCATCTAAAAAATTACATACAACTTTTTTAGTTTGTTTTTGAATTTTTTTATCTTTGTATTGATATATATAATGTCTTTCAATATCAACATCAAATGATATTTTCATATTTAATCCATCATTTAAATAATTTATAAACTTATCAGATATTTTAAAAGTAAAATGTTTTAAAAAGAAATCTTTTAATAAAGTTCTATTTCTTAGTCATTCACGACTATATTTGTATGTGTTTTCATCAACTCTAGCATTATTGTCAAATAAAACTGTTTTTTTGTGATCTAATTTTTCAACAAATTCAAAACTATTCTTTTCAGATTCGATTCTAATATTTTGATTAGTATTGTAATTTATTGTAGTTGGAGCTATCTGACTAGTTGTAAAAAGTAATGGTAATAAAAATTTCATGTTTTATCTACACCTCTCATTAAAGTGTTAGATAAAAAATAAAAAAATTACCCTTTAAAAGATAATTTTTTAATAATATTTAAAAATCAAATCCTTCATATGTAATGTTTTTTTGTTTTATGCTTAAACTGGTAAACCTAAATTAACAAATAAAAGGGAGTTTGTTTTGAGGTGTTTGATTAAAATTATTTATACAAATAAAATATTAAAATTTAATATTCAAATCTAGATACAGAACGTCACACTTGATCTGGTAAGCGTTTATAGTGTATTCAAAGAATCGTTGGTCCGTTTGGTGTATCCACTATCTCACAGTAATTACCTATATTTGGTCGTCTACCATCAATAAGAAAAAATGGAAAGATTATTCCTGTTGAAAAAGGAGTAATTGGAAAGATTATTAATAGTGTTTTCCAAAGCATAAAAAAGCAAACATATGAAGTAGATATTAAATCATATGGTCTATTTGCACTAAATGAAAAAATAAACAATCATATCTCTCTTTTTACTTTTTATTCATTTTAATTTTTATCATCTAGACTAAATTTTATTGTTTTTGCTAAACCAACTATTTCTTGTAAATTACTTGGGATTATTAGTTTATTTGCTGAACCTTTACTTACTTCAACAAGAGATTCATATGATCTTAAAGTTAATAGTTCCTTACCTGGTTTTGCTTCATTAATCATTTTAATTCCATCAGCTGTTGCTTTTTGAATTTTTAATATTTTTTCAGCTTCTGCTTCAGCATATAAAATTTGAGCAGTTTTATCAGCTTCTGCTGAAAGAATTTTAGCTTCTTTATAACCTTCAGCTTTTAAGATATCAGATCTTTTTTGTCCTTCAGCAATTAAAATAGCTTCACGCTTTTCGCGCTCTGCACGCATTTGTTTTTCCATTGCTTCTCTAATATCTTTTGGTGGAATTATATTTTTTAATTCAACCCTTATAACTTTTATTCCTCATGGGTCAGTAGCTTCATCTAAAATCAAACGCATTTTATCATTAATAAATTCTCTACTGGTTAATGCTTGGTCTAAATCTAATTCCCCAATTATGTTACGTAACGTTGTAGCAGTTAAATTCTCAATAGCTGAAATAGGTTTTTCTACACCATATGCATAACTTTTAGGATCAACCACTTGAAAATAAATAACTGTATCAATTTGCATTGTTACGTTATCTTTTGTAATTACTGGTTGTGGAGGAAAATCATATACTTGTTCTTTTAAACTAATTTTTTGAGAAATGTGATCAATGATAGGTAATTTAAAATGTATCCCCGTTTCTCAAGTTGCTATATATTTACCCATTCTTTCAATAACAAAAGTTTGTCCTTGTCTAACAATTTTAATTGCAGATGCTAAAAACCCAACAATTATTAGTAATAATATTGCTATAACAACAATAGTTATTATTAAATTAATTTGCATTATTAAACACTCTCCTTAACTATTAATTTATTTCCTTTAACTTCAATGATTTCTACTTTAGTGTTTTTAAATAATCTTTTATCACAAATAACTTGTCATTTGACATCATTAATTAATGCATAACCTTTATTATGATCATCAATATCACTAATTAATTCAACAATATTACCTATTTTTGTATTAACATTTGGTTTTTTATTTTTTTTAATTATTTTTTTAGTTATTGGCATTATAACAATTAATGAAAGTAAAGTTATTATTGAAAATACAACTATTT
The DNA here is from genome assembly GCF_001199495.1 of Mycoplasma sp. HU2014. Classification (GTDB taxonomy): domain Bacteria; phylum Bacillota_I; class Bacilli_A; order Mycoplasmatales; family Mycoplasmataceae; genus Mycoplasma. The sequence goes on from NZ_LFYS01000073.1 coordinate 12,639, forward strand.
GAATTCAATATTCTACATTAACTCCTGCTAAGATTAATGCTATTGCACTACCTAAAGAGAATCATATTGACACTATACCAAAAGTGATATATTCAATAAATAAACTAACAAGTAAAACAATTAATCAAACACAAAGCATTACTATTTGTGTAACTGAAATAGTATCACAACCTTTCTTATATTATTTTTAACAATACTTAACTTAATTTTATATTGTTTTTTAATACTAAGAAAGATTTATTAATTATTATTCTGGAAAGATTTATTAATTATTATAAATAAAAAAAATAGAGTTTATTTACACCCGAGTTCTACAGTTGTTGTACTAACAAATAAATAAAAAAGATGAAAAGTTTCATTTTAAGGGCTTTTTCATCTTTTTTCTTACTTCTATTTACTTTTTCCAAAGTTATGCTAAAATATTTATAGGAGACATCATGATAAAACGAGATAAGATAAAATTTAAAGATGGAACTGTTAAGACATATTTTAGAGTTGTTAGAGGATATCGAGACAAAGACGGAAAAGTTAAACAAGAAATCGTTAAAAGTTTTGGCTATCTAGAAGACCAACTAGATCAAAATAAATTCATAAAAGAGGTTGAAGAGTTTAACAAAAACGCACTTAAAGGACCTAGAATAACTTTTAGTGAAATCAAAGATAAATCATTTTTAGATAATCCAAGTTCAATTTCATATAACTTTGGTTACAAATATTTAGAAGCAGTATATCAATTCTTGGAATTAGATGATTTTTTTGCTACCTTAAACTACAAAACAACATATTCTATAAATGAAATTTTCAAGTTTTTAGTTTTGCAAAGAATAATGTCACCAGCTTCTAGGAGATCTACATATAAAAAGATAGAATACTTTTATAATAAAGATCTTAACTTTCCTATTCATGCTGTGTATAGGTGCTTAGATTACATTGATAAGCACTCAGATGAACTTCAAAAACATTTAAATAAGGTTATTTCATCAAAAATAGGAAGAAATGCAGTTGAAACATTCTTTGATTCAACAAATTTTTATTTTGAAAAAGACTTTGAAGATGCAGATGTTTATGAAGAGGTTTTTCCACTTGAAACTAATAAAAAAATCATAAATGATCAACAAATAATTTCAATTAAAGACGGTAATACAGAAAAACAATACAAAAAAATTACAGGTTTATTAAAACGCGGAGTTAGTAAAGAACATGTTGTTGATCCAATTGTTCAATTGGGACTTATGATGGATTCGAACGGAATTCCAATAAGCTATAAGATTTTTCCGGGAAATACTTCAGATTCAAGAACTCTTTTACCTGTTTTAAATGAAGTAAAAAGTAACTATAACTTAGAACGAACTGTAATAGTTGCTGATAAAGGAATAAACTGTCAAGAAAACATAAAATCTATTGTTAAAAATGGTGATGGATACTTATTTTCACAAATTCTAAAAGGTAAAAAAGGTAAAAAATACCAAGAAAAAATGTTTGACGAATCATTGTATAAAACAGTTTCTTCAGACTATAAATACCAAGAATTTATCGAACCAGTTACTTATTTTGATGAAAATAACAAAAAAGTTACAGTTAAACAAAAGGTTTTAATTTGATGAGATGGAAAAAGAGCAAGAAGAGATATTAGAAAAATTAATGAAAAAGTGCTAAAAGCACAAAACGCAATTAAATATGGGGTTGCAAATCTTACACATAGCTACACAAAATATATAGAAACACAAAATTATTCATCAATAACAGGTGAAATAGCTAATAAAAAACAACTTATAATTGATGTAGAAAAAATAGAAAAAGATTTAAAATTTGCAGGTTATTCTTGTATTGTAACTTCAGAACTTGAATATGATCACGAAAAAATCCGTGATTTATACCACGGATTAGCAAAAATAGAAGATGCTTTTAGAATAACAAAAAATGATCTAGCGACAAGGCCGATGTTTGTTAGAACCAAAGAACACATAAATGCTCACATTTTAATATGTTATGTTTCTCTGGTTATACTTAGAATAATTTTTCATAAATTAAATGGAAAACTTAGCGTAGAAAGAATTATTGAATCACTTAATATGTGCTCTTGTAGCAATATAAGTGGTGGAATTGTTTATGTTTTCAAAAATGATGAAAAACAATGTTTTGAAATAAAACAAGATCAAAATGGAAAGGATTATTCAACTACAAAAATAATTAATGATAGTTCACAAACTGTTGAAGATTTTAAACTTTTATCAAAACTATTTGAAAAAACAAACACGATAAAATCACTAATGACAGATGTTGAATTTGATAAAATTTTGAACTCTATAAGATTTAAATAGCACTTAAAAAGTTGTTGCACTTTTTACTTTAGCACAACAACTGTAAAACTCGGGTTATACAATAAACTTTTGTCTAACTGTTTTTGCACTATTTTAACTTAAAAATAAAGTATATATTTTTAAAATTTTTTATTTAATATCAAGCTTTAGATACTGCATTTCATACTTGTTTTGGTAAAAAATGTCCTCTCAGTCAAAGAATTTCTCTTCTACCATCATCGTGAATAAGTCAATCGCAGTAATTACCTATAATTGGGCTTTTACCATTGATGAATCCTCAAGTTTTTGTATTATTATTTTCAAATCAAGTTTCTCAATTTTTTATATAATTTCTAAATTTATTTTTATCAGCAAGGAAACCTTCTGCTTCTTGAATAACTCTTAGTTTTCATCCATCATTATAATTATATTTATCATATTGCCCATCTCCAAACTGTTCTGCATCGTGAAACATTCAACTCATATTAGTTAATCGTTCAACATTTCATTCACTGATATCTTGGTTGAATTTTTTTGCTCTAGCAAACATAGATAATGTATTTGTTAGACTGATTGTTTTTCAATTGCTTAATGGTTGGTTAAACTCTTCTGCTGTATCAAACATAAAATCCATATATTTCACATTATGAACGTGTCAACCATTTAAGGGTTTATTGAATTTTTTGGCCTTATAAAACATTTTACTCATGTTTTGCACATTTGAAGTGATTCAAGAAGATATATCTTGATCAAAAAGTTTAGCATCTTGAAAGACAGCTCTCATGTTAACTATTCTTGAAGTATTTCATCTTTCAATACCATTAATAACATTGGTTTTATGATTTGTAAATGCTTCAGCTAAACTATTGATTTGAACTGGTAAAACATTTGGAACTTCTGTTAAATGTGTAGGCATACTTGCAATTCTAATTTGAAAATGTTCATCAAAATAGTAACCTATTTTAACTATTTTTTTAATTTTACTCATATTTGATAAATCTTTTTCATGAGTGTCATAAATTTTATCATCATCACCAATATAAACGGTATTTGCATATTCATGGTCTCGAATTTTAACTTTTCGTTCAAATTCCATACCACTATAATTTCATTTTATAGGATCATCATTTTTTATATGTTTTCATTTCATATCATTATCAACTAATTGTAGATCATCTTTTATATTAGTAAATAGTGGATTATTTTGCAACTTAGAAGCTATATGATTTAAAAAGCTATTGTGAGTAAAACCTATTTGTTTTTCATGTTTTTCAATTGTCAGTCTATTAAAACTATCTATTTCATCTAAAATAGGTTTTATATATCTAGAAAGCAGGCTATTTGATAAAAATAGTTTTGGTCAATATTTTTTATTTCTAATTAAGGGACTTGAAGCAGCTCAATTTCTTAAACTTTCTCAATTTTCTCATTTTTCTCAATTTTCATTATTGTTTTTATTTAGATCAATACTAATTAAATTTCATTTTGAAATATTTTGATCAAACGAATTAGCCTTATTAAATATTGATTTCATTTTTTTAACATTTGAAACATCTCATTTGTCAAGCGGTTTATTAAATGTGCGTGTTCCAGAGAATGTTCATTCCATATTTTCTACTTTTGAGACATCTCAAGCAGTGTATTTTTCACCATTTTGTTTTTCTACTTCTTTTGTATTGATATCTTGATTAAAGTTTCATGCATCTCAAAACATAGAATACATATTAGTTACATTTGATGTGTTTCATTTTGAAATATCTTGATTAAAGTTTTTAGTTTCAGCAAACATTAAACCCATATCAGTTACATTTGAAGTATCTCATTTGTCAAGATTTATTATAGAAAATGATAGAACTTGTTTAAATGCTGAATGTAAACTTGTAATAAAACGTGGTAGTTTTTCAGGAACTTTATTAGTAGTATTTTTAAAACTTTCAATTTTTCCATTTGCCTCATAACCTATTTTAATACATTCATCATTTTCGTATTCAGCTTTTTGTGTTTCTGGTCAAACTTTTGTTATATCTAATTTAAGAGTTATTGATTTAGTTTTAACTACAATATCTATGTGTTTAGTATCTGGTTTTGGGTTATCGCTTGGCCTAACACCTTTTAATTCAACTTGATCAGAAAACCCTTTTTCTTTTAACCTTTTATTTAATTTATCAATAATATCTTTAAATGTTCATTTAGCTCAAATATCATCTTTAAATTCAGAGTTTCATATATTATCAACAATAATTTGTTTTATTTTTTTATTTTCTTCTTTTAATAAATCTATTTCATTTTTTTGTTTTTCAAATGAAGATCTTAGTTGTCCAACTTCGACGTCTAATGCCCAAAGTCTTCCATTAAGTTGTCCTCTTTCTTCATCTAATTCTTGATTTTTTTTAGTAAGTGATGATACTTCAGCTTCTAGTTGTTTAACTTTATTTTCTAGTTGTTTAACATTATTTTCTAGTTGTTTAACATTATTTTCAAATTTTTGTTTTTGTTCTATTATCTCTTCTTGTATATCTTTAATTTCATTAATTTTTGTTTTTAAAGTTTCAACTTGATCTTTTAATGTTTTAATTTTATCTTTAATTTGTTCAATAAGGTTTTTATTTTTATTTAAATTATATTGGCTTTTATTAGTTGTATTATTAACAATACTTGGTATTAAAATAGTTGGTTGTGCAATAAGTCCTATTAAGAAAAGGTATTTAAATAACTTCATATAATTCCTTTCTATTTGTTTGATGTTCTTATGTTTTTTTAATAATGAAATATGTTTTTATATTTTTTAATCGTTTATATTATAGTTGCAAAAAAAAAAAAAGACTTGACAAAAATCGAATGTTTGTATCTAGTCTTTTAAATAAAAGGTAATAATTTAAAATAAGTATATTATCAAAATAAGCATTTAGATCATTATAAGCTTTAAAGTGAAGTTTTAAGGTGTTTTTATAAAGTTATTAACTTATTTGTTTTTACCCGAGTTTTACACTTGTTATGCCAACAAATAAATAAAAAAGATGAAAAGTTCAGATTTTAAGGGTTTTTTCATCTTTTATCTTACTTCTATTTACTTTTTCCGATGTTATTCTAAAATATTTATAGAATACATTACGATAAAGGAGATAAGATAAATTTTAAAGATTCAACTGTTAAGACATTTTTAGAGTCGTTAGAGGGTATTAAGACAAAAATTGACAAGTTAAACAGGAAATTGTTAAAAGTTTTAGCTATCTAGAAGACTAATGAGATCAAAATGAAAGAACAAACACAATAAAATCACTAATGATAGATGTTGAATTTGATAAAATTTTGAACTCTATAAGATTTAAATAACAATTAAAAAGTTGTTGCACTTTTTAATTTAGCACAACAACTGTAAAACTCGGGTTATAAGCTTTAAAGTGAAGTTTTAAGGTGTTTTTATAAAGTTATTAACTTATTTGTTTTTAATTTTGTTAAATATCTCATCAAATATTAAAGTCTGAAATATTTGCTGATTTAAAAACTATATTAAAACTAATTTTCAACCAATTAAAAAATGAAATTGAATAATTTATTAAATGATATAACAACAAAAGAATCTTAAAAAATGTCCTAGTTTATATCTTCATTAGTTTCTTTTAATTCTTCAAATACACTGTCTTTTTCCAGCATAACTAAAACTTTGACATGGAGCTCCACCTTATAATAAATCTAATTCTTTAGCTTTAATATTAAATTCTTTTTCTAAATCACGTTTTGAAACTTGTTCAATATCTTCAAAAATCACATTTCAATTTGGTCTGTTAAATTTTAATGTTTCTACAGCATATTTATCAAATTCTACTAATGCGATATGTTCAAATCCTGCTTGTTCTAATCCTAAAGCTAAACCTCCAGCTCCAGCAAAAAGCTCAATACTTTTAAAAGTTTTCGTTACTTCTCTTTTTTCATTTTACAAATATAAAATCCATCAGTGTTTGATTCAAAACCAAAAATTTGTTGTTCAAAAACCTTAATCATATCCTTATGTTTATTTAAAAATTTCTTAATTTGATTGTCGTTTTCTTGCTTGTTAATTGTGCATGTAGAATAAACCATTTCTCCATTAACTTTTAAATTTTTATAAGCATTTTCAAGTAATTGTTCTTGGAGTTTAACAGTTTCTTTTAATTGATTAAAATCTAAATTTAATTTAATTTCAGGTTTTCTTTTAAAAACTCCAAATCCTGAACAAGGAGCATCTAATAATATATAATCAAAAAAATCTACTTTGTTGATATTTCTACCATCCATATTAATTAGTTCGATATTTTTACAATCTAATCGTTTAATATTATCTTTAATTAAACTTAATTTATTTTCACTAATTTCATTACCTATAACACTACCTGTATTTTGTAAAATACTACTAATATGAGTAAGTTTTCCACCGGGAGCAGAGCACATATCTAAAACATTAGAATTTAAACTAGGATTTAAAATATTTGCAACTAAAATTGAAGCTTTATCTTGAATTGTAATTAAACCGTTTTTATACATTTCAGTATTTACAATTGATTTGTTAGCAATTAAACAATCTTTAACATCGGTTTTTTCTAAATTAAATTCATCTTTATACTTATCAAAAAACTCATTAGTTGAAATTTTTAAAGTGTTAGCCCTAAAATAGATTCTAGGAATTTTAATATTATCAACTACAATTTGATCTAAAATGTCTTTATCGTATTGTTGTTTTAACATTAAATATAAATTATATGGAAAAGAATTTTTAATACATAATTCTAAGTCTTTATTTTTTAAATCAACGTTAATAAACTCAGTGATATTTTTACTAAATTTATTTAAAACTGCATTTACAAAACCTGAAGTTTTACGATTTATTTTTTTAGCAATTTCAACCGATTCATTAACTATTGCATAATTAGGAATTGCATTTAAAAAGATAAACTGATAAATTGAAAGTCATAAAAGTATTTGAATTTCTTTATTAGTTTTTTTACTATCAATTAATTTATCTGTAATATGTTTTAAATAAATTTGATTAGAAATAACTCCGTGAACAATATTAAAAACTAGATCTTTATCTTGTTTTGAAATATTAGTATGATTTGATAAAGAGTTTAATAAAATATTAGAATAAGATTTATTAATAAAAACTTTTTTTAAAATGTTAAAAGCTATTTGTCTAGAATTCATCATTATGGTGTTTTTGTTCAATACTAAAGAAATTAATTTTAAACATTAATTTTTGAATTTTAAAATCAACAAATTCTTTATCTAATAATTTAGAAAAATCTCCATGACCTAAAACTTTATGATAAACTTTGCGAGTTAAAAGTTTGATTAGATATTTTTCTGCATCAAATTTTTTAGCTTCTTGTTTTTCTTTTTCATTTCTTGCAAGTAATTTAACGTTTGTTTCTCAGTTATTTACAAAATACATGTAATTTTCTTTTACAATTTCTTCAACTATTTTTTCTAATCTTTCATAAACTGTAGGACCTTTAATATTAGTTAAACCTTCTAAATGTAAAACATCAGTAATTTTAGCAACAGCATTTTCAACACTATCATTTTCAATCACATATTGATAGTTATGTTTTAAAGGAATTTCTAATAAAGCTTTATCTAATCTTGCTTTAACTTTATCTTCAGTTTCAGTTTGTCTTCCTCTAATTCTTTGAGCTAAATCATTTAATGTTGGAGGCATTAAAAATATTGATAAAGTGTTTGCTTCTTTATTTAAAACTTGAGTAGCTCCATCCACTTCAATTTCTAAAATTACATTGTAACCTTTTTCTAGTTCTTGTTCGACATATTTTCTAGGTGTTCCATATGAGTTACCAACAAATTGAGCATACTCAATTAATTCATTATTAACAATTGCTTTTGCAAACTCTTCTTTAGTAACAAAAAAGTAATTAACACCATCAACTTCTTCAACTCTAGGTTCACGTGTTGTCATTGAAACTGAATATTTTAATTTTAAATCTGGATTATTTAATAATACTGAATTAACTGAACCTTTACCAACTCCACTTGGTCCTGAAATAATAATCATTTTACCTTTTTTACTAGCCATAATTTTACTCTTCTCCTCATCTTAAAAAGTATAAAAATTTATTTTTGCAATCTTTAAAACGTAATAATTCTAATTTAGATAATCTCTCTAAATCTAATTTTTCACCAGCTTCGCAAACTATAATTGCTCAAGGATTTAAAATTTTGTTATCTAATAAATAATTAATAATTTCATAATAATAATCCATATAATTTTCATGAGCAAATGGTGGGTCTAAAAATACTAGATCAACTTTTTGATTTGTTATTTTTAATAGTTCTAAAAGCTGTAGATAATCATTTTGATATAACACATAATCTGATTTATCAATTTTAGCTAAGTTTTGTTTTATTATATTAATTGCATGCTTGCTATTGTCATTGATTATAGCATATCTTACACCTCAGCTTAAAGCTTCAATTGACAACGATCCACTACCAGCAAATAAATCTAAACTAGTTTTATTTTCAAAAATAAAAAAGTTATTTAAAATGTTAAACATATCTTCTTTTATTCTTGTAAGTGTTGGGCGTGTTTGACGAGAATCTAAAGTTTTAAGCTTCATCTTTTTATACTTACCAGCTATTATATGCATACTTATTCTCCTATAGATAATTTATAATATTATAACAAATACTAGTTTGCTATAATATGAATAAATGAGCTGTTCTGGAATATGAATAAATGAGGTGTAAATATGGATATTAAAAAGGATTTATTACAAAACAATAGGCCTTCAAATTCTTGACTGTTTAAAGATACAAATAAAGAAGTAATTAGAAATACTTGTAAACAAATTAAAGACCCTGCAAATCTAACTCAAGAAGAAGAGTTAGTTATGAAAAAATTAATTGATTTTGTTGTAGTAAGTCAAGATGAAAATGAAAATAAAAAAGATTCAGATGACTATCTAAGACCAGCAGTTGGATTGGCGGCTCCTCAAATAGGATCTAATATTGATATGTTTTATGTTAGGTTTAATTGAGATGAAGATGATATTGAAGAATATGCAATGATTAATACAAAACTTATTTCAAAATCATCTCAAATTGTAGCTTTAAAAGATGGTGAAGGTTGTTTAAGTGTTGATCACGATCACACTGGAATTGTGCCTAGATCTTATAAAATAGTTGTTGAGGGTTATGATTGATTAACTAAACAATACGTGACTTTAACTTTAAGAGGATATTGTGCAATAGTCTTTCAACATGAAATGGAACACAACATTGGAAAACTGTATTATGATCGTATCAATAAACAAGATCCTATGTTTTCAAAAGATGACTGAATACTTTTATAAAATGACCGAGCTTATTTTGCTTGGTTTTTATTTTTTTACTAATAAAAAAAGAAAAGTTATTGAGAATTTCTCTTAACTTTTCATTTAATTTCTTTTTCATTAGCAAGTGCTTTAATTCTTGAAATGATTCTTTCAATTTTAATATCTTCAATAGATGGATCTATATTATCAGCATATTTTTTATTAGTTGTTTTAATTCTTAAATTTTCTTTTAACTGATTAATTGAAAAATTAGAAGTAAAGAATGTCATTTTCTTATTTTCCATTCTATAGTTTAAAACTTCAAATAAAAAGTCATCACGCGATCAAGAAGATAAGTTTTCTCCACCAATATCATCTAAAAATAACACATCAACATTTTTTAAATTTTCAACAATTTCTAGACCCTTTTTACTTGTTCCATTAAAAGATCTTCTTACTTTATCAATAACTGATCTTAAAGTACAAAATATAACTTTATAATCTTTTGATGAAAATGTATTAGCTAAAATTTTAAAAATATAAGTTTTACCAACCCCAGGAGCACCATATAAATAAATACCTTTATAATTACCTTTTTTTTGATTTTCCAAAGCATATTTTAAAATATTTGCTTTTTCTTTTTTTTCATTATTACTTAATAAATTAAATTCTTGATTTGTTAATTCAGTAAAATAATAATCTTTTGCAACTACAGAAAAATCTTTAACATCAAAATCAGTATACAAATAATTATTTACAATTTTATCTAATTCTTGTTGTTGAAGTTTGTGAACACAAGAAACATTTTGAATATAAAATCGACCATTTTCAAAAACAACATTTACTTGATTACCCTTAGGATTTTGCACACATTCTTTATTGATATCACACTCTTTATAGAATAAAAGAAAATCATCTAATATATCTTGATTTTTTAAAAGTATTTCATCAGTTATAGGTGTTTTAGTTTTTTGTGATTCAATTATTAAACTATTTATCTTTTTATTATTCTTATATTTTTCTAGTTGCATATTTTTCTCCTATAAAAGTGCTTCAAGTTCTTCAAAAATAGTTGTATTATTTGAAAATTGTTCATTTAAAAAGTCATTTGTTAAATTAGATTCTAATAGATCATTTGCTTGAACTATTTTATCAACATTAGTTGAACTATTTTTAATTCTTTTTAAGTAAGACATTGTTTTTTCAGTACTTTTTATATTTTTTTCATATAAAGTTTTAGCTATTTTTTGGATGTATTTAACTACAATATATCCATTATTTTTTTTATAACTAAAATCAATTAAGCAATTAATAATTCCGTCATTAAATTTGTATGTGTTTTTAATATTATCAATTGCGTGAGTTCAATCAGATAAATCAATTTTATATTTTGCTTTACAATAATCATTTCAATGCATGTTATCAATGATTTGAATCATATTTTGTTGGTTTTTTGTTTTTTTAGTATTAGTTTTTTGTTTTTCACTTGTAACTAAAGTGATCAATTCTCTTTCAAGCAACATTAAATCAATTGATTTTTTATCAAAGTCATATGAATTATTGATTAATAAAACTACTTCATTTTCAGTTAGTTTTTTAATGATTAAAACATCAACAAGTATTTTTGCAAGATTTTCTGAGCATAAATCTATATTAATATTTTGTTGTTTTAACTTAGTATCAATATAATCTAAATCTAAACTTTCTTTTAATCTATCACAATTTGATGAATTATATTTAAAGCTTGTTTTATATTTTTTAGATTCATTCATAAATGAATAATCAATAATATCAGCAATATTAATATGAACTTCTTCAAATTCATCTTTATTAATTTTATTAACACCTTTAAACATGAACTTAGTAATTTCATAATTTTGTTCACCTAAAGTTTTTTCTAGCAAATCATTTAAATAATCATTATTAAAAAAGTCCTTACTTTTTAATGGAGACATTATTTGAAGTTTAACTAATTTTGATTGATCTTTTTTAACATAAACTCTCACAAGGTTTAATGCATTTAAAATATCAAATGCATCAACAATTTCTTTATGAGACATTTGAGTAATGCTACATAATCTTTCTTCATCTAATCCCTGGTTTTTCAATTTAGAAGTGATGATGTTTTCTTGAATCAATGTTAAAAACAGGCTAACTGATTTAGATCCGATTAATGGTTGATATAAACATGTTAAGGTTTTGTACTCTTCAGCATCTAGAATCGGTGGAGTATCTACTGAATATTTAAAGCCTTTTTTTAAAACTTCCATAACAATCCTCCTAGTGCTTTTATATTAATAATATTAATATGTTTTAACCTTAAAATATTTTTAAAAGATTTAAATATTTTTCAATGTTATTTTCGTTTTATAACACAATTAAAAATAACTATTGAACATAGTGTTTAATATATGTTTTCCACTTTTCAACAACAGTTATTTTTGACACTTACTACAGTAGTATGTTCCTCTTTGATTAACTTGAATTTTTAATATTTTTGATCCACATACTTGGCAATTCTTATTATTTTGTAAATGTACTTTTAATTCAATTTGATATTGACCTTTAACTCCAGGTAAAGATTCAAAATCATTAATTGTAGTTCCATTCATTTGAATAGCTTTTTTTAAAACTTGATCAGCATTATGTATTATATCTTTTATTTGTTCTTTTGATAATAACTTAGAAGCTTTATCTGGTAGAATTTTTGATAAAAATAAAACTTCATTTACATAAATATTACCCAATCCCGCGATTATATTTTGATCTAATAATAAAGTTTTAATCGCTTTATTACTATTTTTTGTTTTTGAATATAAATAGTCAATAGTTGTTTGTCCATTCATAGGAATTGGTCCTAATTTATCTAATTTTGATTCAACTAAATAATTATTTTTATTATAAATATCTAAAGTTCCAAAACCTCTAGCATCATAAAATCTAAACATCATGTCATCATCTAATAAAATCTCAGCTCTTAATCAAGACTGTTTATAGCTATAATTGTTTGGTTGTTCAACTACTCATTTTCCAGTCATTCTTAAATGAGAAATAATCACATAATCATCTAGCTCAATAACAATATATTTTGCTTTATTAAATACATTATTTATCTTTTGATCTTTAACTAAATTTTTAAAATTATTTACAGATTCAGTTTTGATAATTTTATCTGAAAATATTTCTGAATTTTTAATTATTTTGTTTATAATTTTTGGTCGAATAACTTTAACAACCGTGCTAACTTCTGGTAATTCTGGCATATAAAACTCCTTATTTTAATCCATATCAAGTGTTTGCTTGAGATTGTGAAACTTCTAAATTCACAATCGCCTTATCATTAATATTTAATCATTTAATCATATCATTTAATGCTGAACTCATTTTATCAACTACAATTTGTTTAACTTGATCTAATTCATTTAATGGAACTTCTAGAATTATTTCATCGTGAATTTGTCCAACCATTACAGTATTTAAATTGTTTGATTTTAATTCTTTAAAAATAGATATCATAGCTACTTTTAAAATATCTGAAGCAGTCCCTTGAATTGGCATATTAACAGCAATTCTTTCTCCAAATTTTCTAACTAAATATTGTTTAGATTCTAATTCTAAAAGATGTCTTTTTCTATTTGTTAATGTTGAAGAATATTTGTTTTCTTTGGCTTTTTGAATTTGATCTTGTTTAAATTGTAACAATCCAGGAAATGACTTATAGTAATCATCTATCATTTGTTTTGCTGTTTTAACATCAATATTTAAATCATTTGCTAAACCATAATCAGTTAATCCATACAAAATACCAAAATTAAATACTTTCGCCATTCTTCTTTGATCAGAACTTACTTTTTGATCTTTTGATATATTAAAAATTAATCTAGCAGCTTGATCATGAATATCTTTATTAGCATTAAAAGTATCAATTAAAACTCGTTCTTTTGACATTTGAGCTAAAACTCTTAGTTCAATTTGAGAATAATCAAAACTTAAAAATGTTTTATCACTTGAAGTTGTAAATATTTTTCTTACTTGTTTTTGATCTTCATCTTGAATAGAAATATTTTGAATATTAGGATAAGCTGAGCTTAATCTTCCAGTATTTGTTAAAGTATGATTAAAAATTGTATGAATTTTATTATCATCATGAATAAATTTTTCAAAACCTTTTAAATAAGTTGTATATAATTTATGAAATTTTCTATGTTCAATTAACATATTAACAATAGGATGATAAGCTTGTAATTTTTCTAAAACATCTTTTGAAGTACCATTTTTATCTATGTTCGGTAAGTTTAATTTATCAAATAATAATTCTTGAACTTGTTTTGGAGAAGCAAAATTAAAATCATCAGATATGATATCTTTTAAAATTTCTTTCATATCTTGTTCTATATTTTGAAGTTTAACCAAAATATTTTTAGTTTGAGTTTTTAACTCTTTTTTATCAATATAAATTCCTTGACGTTCAGCAACATATAAAACTTCAATCAATAAATGATCTAGTTTGTAGTAAAGATCTAATGTGTTTGTTTGTTTTAATTGATCAATTAATTTATCAAAATTATTTTTTAAAATAATAGCTTTTCTAGTAATATATTCAGATTTTTTATCTAGTTCAATGTTAGGATTTTTCTTAACACCTTTTCCAAAAATATCTTCTTTACTTTCTAAATATATTTGTTGATCAATCATCTTTATTTGATGCTCTAATTCAGATTTAACAAAAGCATTTAATGAGTAACAAGCAACCATAAAATCAAAGCTAAAATCTGTTGGATAAACATCATAACCGTGATTTTTCAATAAGTAAGTTGTTTTTTTAATATCATATGTAATTTTTTCTAACTTATCATTTTTTAAGAATTTTTCTAATTCAACATCAACTAAACCATCAACAAGATCATCAAAAATACTCAATTGTTGAACTTGTTTTTTAAAGTTTATGTAAAAATTACCTTTACTATTAGAAATACCGATTCCAATTATATTATCTAAATGATAATTTTCTTCTAATGATTCAACATAAATATAATTTTTTTCATCATTATATTCTTTAGATCATTTTTTTAAAATAGTAATATTAGGTTTTTCTTCTTTAGTTTCATTTTCTTTATTAATATCACAAAGAAAGTTGAATTTATTTATTAAAGAAAACATTTCATATTTAGTTAAGAATTTTTTAATATTTATTGGGTCTAAATTTATTGGATCAAATTCAAGTTCTTCAATGTTAACATTAGTTTTAATTGTTGCTAATTTCTTACATAAAAAAGCTGAGTCTTGATCATTTTCTAATTTAGTTTTTGTTGCTCCTGTAATTTCATTTATATTATTATAAATATTTTCTAAACTACCATATGTATTTATTAGTTTACTTGCTCCTTTAGGACCAATTCCACTAACACCTTTTAAATTATCTGAACTATCTCCCATAATAGCTTTTAAATCTGGTACTTGTTTTGGTAAAATTTCTCATAGTTTAAACAATTCTTGTTCATTAATTATGTCTGGATTTCCAATACCTTGTTTTGGCACAACACACACAGTTTTATTACTAATTAGTTGATACATATCTTTATCACTACTTAATATTTCAACACTAAGATTTTGATATTTTTTTTCAGCAACTTTTGCAATAGTTCCAACTATATCATCAGCTTCAACATCATCTCTTTCAAATCATTGAATATTTGCAGAAGTTAAAAATTCTCTAATTATCGGTAATTGTTTTATTAGCTCTTCAGGTGTTTTTTGTCTTCCTACTTTATAATCTTTTAACATTTCATGTCTAAAAGTTTTTTTACCTTTATCAAAAGCGATAAATAAACAATCATAAGGTCCTCGTGAATTTAAAACAGATAACATCATATTTATAAAAGAGTAAACTGCATTTGTAGGTGTTCCAGTTGTTGTTCTCATAATTTGATTTGATGAATATGCAGTTGCAAAATAAGCTCTAAATATTAATGAGTTACCGTCTATTATTAATATTTTTTTCATAATTTTCTCCTTAGATTTGTTTAATTAATTTTATAAATTTAGCTGATAATTTGTTTTGTCTAGTATTTGGTTCTATTTCAATAATATAAGCTTTATTAACAAAAAGTCTATCTTTAACTTGATCATAATCTCTTGCAAAAATAGTTAAATCAATTTCAGAAGTGCTGTCAAATATTGAAACAAATGCCATTGTGTTATTGTTTTTATCTTTAATTTCTTTAATGTTTGAAATAAACCCGACAATTATTTGATTTTGATTTAATGTTAATTTTGAAATATCAACAGGATTATACTTTAAGTTAGAATTTTTAATTTTTAAAATAGGATTTGAATCAATGAAAAATCCGTACAATTCTTTTTCAAACATTGCTAATGTTTCATCATCAAATTCATCATAATCAATTAAAATAACTTTTTCTTCATCACTTATATTTTTTAGATCTTTAAAAGCAACTGCTTGATCATAAATAATATCTAAATTTTTTAACATAGTTTGTTTATTTAAATTTCAAAGATTATCTAATGCTCCAGCTTGAATTAAAATTTGAATTGTACTTATTGAAACTTTTTGATTAATCAGAGCTAAAACAAAACTATTGATATCTTTAAACATTTCTTTATTTTCTTTTTTTGCTTGTGATATTTTTTTAACAATTTCTATACCTATTCCTTTAATTGTAGTTAGTGGCATATAAATTTGTTTGTTTCTTATTTGATAAGTTAATGCAGTATTTAAAATAATTGGTTTATTTATTTTAATATTATATTCAGTTAATTCTTTAATATATTGTTGAGTTTTTAATTCAGATCCAATCACTCCACTTAATAAACTACTATAAAATTCACAAGTGTAATTAGCTTTAAAATACGCTAATCAATAACTTACATAAGAATATGAAATTGAGTGAGATTTGTTAAATCCATAATTAGAAAATTTATCAATTCAGTTTCAAATTAAATTAGCTTTATTTGGTGATAAGTTATTTTGTTTTATTGCATTATTAACAAATTCTTCTCTAGCTTGATGCATATAATCAGCATTTTTCTTACTCATAGCTCTTCTTACAATATCAGCTTTTGCTAGTGAAAAATTACCAACTTTTTTAAGCATTTGCATAACTTGTTCTTGATAAACAATAACTCCATAAGTTGATTTTAAAATATCATAAACACTATCATCGATAACTTTAAGATTAGGTAATTTTTTATTAGATAAATATTGAGGAATCATTTCTTGAGGTCCTGGTCTATATAAAGCTGAAGCATCAGAAATACTTAAAATAGAGTCAACTTTCATCTTAACAATTAAATCTGTCATTCCTTTAGATTCTAATTGGAATATACCTGAAGTGTGGCCTTTTTGTAAAAGATTAAATGTTTTTCAATTATTTAATGGTAATTGGTTTAACTTAATATTGATATTGTAATTTTTTTGTATTAAATGTTTAATTTCTTGTAATGTTGTTAGATTTTTTAAACCTAAAATATCCATTTTAATTAAACCGATTTCTTCTAAATAACTCATATCATATTGTGTTTGGAAAATACCATTATAACCGATCTTAATTGGAGCAATTTGTCTTAAATCAACATCAGATAAAATAACTCCAGCAGCATGAGTTCCAGATTGTCTAGGTAATCCAACAATCATATTCATAGCATCAAAAATAGCTTTAAAATTTTCATCTTGATAATAATCTTTTAGTATTTTATTTTCATTTACAAAATCTAAAAAATTAATATCTTTATCATGATCTAAAAGTTTAGATATTTTATTTACAATATTCATTTCAATTTTAAAAACTCTACATACATCTCTTCAAGCCATTTTATAACCAATTGTTTGATAAGTTGTTATAGTAGCAACATTGTATTTCCCATACTTTTCAAATAAATATTCTAAAACCTCTTCACGTCTATTATCTTGAAAATCAACATCAATATCAGGAAGTGTTTGACGTTCAGGATTTAAAAATCTCTCGAACAATAAATCATATTTTAAAGGATCAACATCAGTAATTCTTAGTAAAAAACTAACTAAACTACCCGCAGCACTACCACGTCCAGGACCTACCATAATATCTTGTTTTTTAGCGAAATTAACATAATCACCAACAACTAAAAAATAATCACTAAACCCCATATTTTTTATTACATTAAGTTCATATTCTAATCTTGAAAAATATTGATTTACATCAATTTGACGATTATTTTTTTGATTATATTGAATATATGATTTTAATGATAGCTCACATCTTTGTCTTAAAAATTCATTACTTGAAATATTATCGGGTGTTTTATATTTTATTAAGTATTTTGTATTACTATCAAAAAGATCAAAACTCACTTTTGAAAGTATTTCGATACCTACTTTTAAAATGTTTTTTACTGAATAGTTATTTTGTTCTAAAAAATTAACATCAGGATAAAAATTGAAAGAATCTAATTTTATTTCATCAAGAGTTTTAGTTTGTCTTATTGCAGTTAAAATTTTATACACTTCTTTTTGATTAGGATCTAAATAATTAATTGGTTCTAAATACAATTTTAGTTCATCAGCATCATATAAATCATCGTTTAAAATTATTTTTAAATTAGACTTTAATTCTCGATCTGTAAATTTAGCTATAACAACAACATTTGTATCTATATTTTCATAAATATATTTTTTAATATCTTGATCAGAATGAGTAAAACCATCATGTAAAAAACTAGATATATGACAAATAATTTGATAACCTAATCTGTTTTTTGCATAAATACAAATCTTTGTTTGATCAGTAAAATCTATGTTTATTCCAACAATTGGTTTAATGTTATTTTTTTGAGATTTTTTAATAAATTCAGCAACACCAAACATAGTGTTTTTTTCACAATAAAAAGCATAATCAAAATCATGCTTTTTAACAAAAGAAATATAATCATCAATTTTAATTAATGAATCTAAAAAATTATATTCACTTTTAACTGTAAACAGTGGTGTAAAATTCATGATTTATCTCCTTTGTTTTAAATTTTATTCTTTATTTTCTACAACTTCTCCATTTTTGAATACAAATTCATTTATATGATTTTGAATTGTTTCTTCTAAAAGTTCAGGTCATAAAATAGCATCTTCTTGAGCAATTGCTGTATGAAGTCTAGGTTTTGTAACAGGTTGTTTTGGAACGAACATACTACATACATCATCAAATGGAAGAATTGAAGTTTCATAAGTATCAATAAACTTAGAGATTTCAATAATTTCTTCTTTATCATATGTAATAACTGGTCTTAAAATAGGTATTTGACTAGTTCTGTTTATTACATCTATACTTTCAATAGTTTGACTAGCAACTTGTCCTAAACTTTCACCTGTAATTAAAGCTTTATAATTGTATTTATCAGCAATAGCATTTGCTATTCTCATAAACATTCTTCTCATAATAGTTATCTTATAACTTTCTTCAGGAATATGTTGCAATTCTTGTAACATTAAAGCAAAATCACAAACATATAATCTAAAAGTTGATGAATTATATTTAGATAATTTTTTAGCTAAATCAAAAACTTTTTTTAACGCTTCAGCTGAAGTATGGGGTGGAGTCATAAAGTGTATAAAATCAACATGCATACCTCTTTTTAAAGTTAAAAATGAAGCAACAGGCGAATCAATTCCACCACTTAATAAACTTAAACCTTTACCACTAATTCCAACTGGTAAACCTTTTAATCCATTAATTCTATTATCAAAAACTTCAGCATGATCTTTTTTGATTACAACTTCTATTTTTAAATCAGGATTGTGAACATCAACAGATAAATTAGAACAAGATTTTAAAATTTCGGGAGCTAATTTTTGCTTAATTTCAATACTTGTTAATAAAAAAGACTTATCTTTTCTAGTTGCTTCTAATTTAAAAGTTTTAGCATTAGATTGTTCAACTATTTTTAAAATGGCATTTTTAATATCATCTAAATCTTTTTTTGTGTGTTGAATAACTGATAATGAATAAATTCCAAAAACAGTTTTTAATTCTTCTAAAACATCTTTTAAAATCTCATCACTAACTTTTAATATTAAAGAATTATTATCTTTTATATATTCGATATTCTCTTTATTAAATCTTTTTAATTTAAATTTTATATTTGAAATTAATTTATCAACAAATCTAAATCTATTATTTCCTTTTAATGTTAATTCACCATATCTTATTAAAATGTGTTTCATCTTTTTCTCCTAACTTCTAAATTTTATTTTCTTGAAAAAAGTTTATACCTAAATCAATTGTTTTCTTGTAATCTCTTAAATCATAAGCATTCATTATTTCATTTATTTTTTTATTAGAATCATTTTTATAATCTAAATAACGATTAGCATAAGTAACAACATACTGAGCAATTTTATCTAACATAACTTCATCAATAACATTATGTTTAATATAAATTGTTTTTCTAAGTTGAACATCTAGTTTTTTTAACATTGCATCAAAATTATCTGATGAAGATAAAGTAGCATTATTTTTCTTTTCAATATCTTCTAAATCTTGATATCTAGCTTTAATTTTATTTTTATATTGTTGTAAGTTTTTAATATCACTATGTCTGTAAATAATTGATTCAGTAAATAGTAATGTAGTTCTAATGTTATCTAGTTTTGATTCTACTTCTTCTAAAAATGAGTCTTTAGTTTTTAAAATAGAATAAATTTCTATAAAGTCATTATAATAACTTTCTAATCTAGTTAAAATAGCTTTTATTTGATAAGCACATCTATATAAAACAGAATTAGCTTCTACTGAATATTTAAACTTAATAAATTTAGAACAAATATTTTTGTACTCTTCATTAATAGAATCAATCGAAGGTTTAATTGCATAGAATTTAGTTTTAGCAATATCTATATTATTTTTTAATGAGGTATTAAAAATAATTAATTGTTCTATTTTTTTACTTTCATTTTCAAATTCTTTTATAATATTTTGAATCTTTCCAATATTGTTTTCAAAGAACATAAAAACTTTATCTTCAAATTTTAAATATGAACTTAGCCCATCAATCTCATTAAATAATTGTTCGTATTCATTTGATGCTGAATCTATTTTCCCAGAGTATAAAAATTGTAGTATTTTTTCTTTATGAATTTTAAAATTGTTGTTTATATCATTTAATTTATGATCTTTTTCATTTTTAAAAACTAATTGTTTATTAATTTCTTCTAGCTTTTGATATAAAGATCCATTTTTTTCTAATGACATAGCAATTCGGTGAGTTTTATCAATGAATTTAATGAATCTAGAGATTCCTTCAGATAAATTAATGATTTTTTTAAATGCTTCTTCGAACTTACCTATCTTAATATAATAATCACATATTATAATTTTCTTATTAATTATTTGTTTATATTCTTGAATTATTGCATAGTTAATTTTTAACCCATTTTGTTCTTTTTTTACATCAATAAAATTAAAAATTTCATTAGCTGTTTCTTGAATAACAATCTTAGTATCTCTTAATAAAAACTCAACTTCTGTTACTTTTTGAGTTTCATAATATATATCTCTAACATTTAATTCTAAATTCTTAGATATTTCTAAAAGTTTATTTGCTCTATGTAAATTTCTTATAGATGGAAAAGTTTTTGATTTAAAAGATCATTTATTTATACCAAAATATTGACTTGCAGTTGTAATTAATTCAGGAAGTTCTTCTTTATAAATTTCATAGTATTTTAGTTTTCATACTTCAATATCTTGTTTTAAGTTTTCATTATTAGAATTTTGAGCAATAAAATTCATTCTATTTAAACGATTAGGTAATGGATGTTTTAAAATTCTTTCAATAATATCAGTTGTTTTAATGGCTTTACTAATAATGTTTTTATAAATTATTAACATAAATAAAATAGTAAGTACACCAAAAAAACCTACTCCAAAAGCAACATATGAAATAAGTTCGATAATTCTATTTGAACTAAAAACAAATATAGGATTTATGATTATTTCCATTGCTTTTGCTCCTTTTGTTCTAAATTAAATTATACCAAAATAGACTAACTAATAAGATATGTGGAAATAAAGTTATTTGCAGTAATTATTAACTTTATTGTTATGATAAAAGTTATTTTAAAAATAAAAATAGAGTTTTGAACTCTATTAATTTATTAGAAATTAATTTTATATTTTATAATCCTAACTCTTTGTCAGTTTTTAATTCTAATGCTGATCCAATATAAGCAAATATTTCTGGACTTTGTTTTATGTATTGTCCATCTAATATTCTAATAACACTTTCAATAGTATCTTTTAATGGCACGTATTGTCCAGGGCTTTTTGTAAAATGTTCAGTCATAAAGAAGTTTTGAGTAAAGAAGTTTTCTAATTGTAAAGCTTTTTTAACAATAATTTTATTTTCAGCATCTAATTCATCAAATCCTAAAATTAAAATTACATCTTCTAAGTCTTTGTATGCTTTTAAGATTTTTTTAACTTCTAAAATAGCTTCAAAATGTCTCTTTCCAATAAGTGATTCATCTAATGATGTTGATGAACTAGCTAATGGATCGAAAGCTGGTAAAATGTTTTTCGCAGCTTGATCTCTTGATAAAACTAGATTTGAATCTAAGTGATTAAAAACTGCAACAGCAGATGGATCACTCAAATCATCCATTGGTAAAAATACTGTTTGAAATGAAGTAATTGATGCGTTTTGATTTTTAAATAAACGATCTTGAATATTTGCAACATCACTTTCTAATGTAGATTGATAACCTCCAATTGATGGCTTTTTACCAAGTGTTGCACTAACTTCATTTTCTGCTTGAATAAAACGATAAATATTATCTATAAATAATAAAACATCTTCTTTTTTATAATCTCTTAAATATTCTGCAGCTGTTACTCCAATTGGTACAATTGACATTCTAGCTCCTGGTGATTCATTCATCTTTGAAATATACATTGTTGAATTTTTCATAAGATCAGATTGAACTAATTCATCATAAAGTTCAATTGCTTCTCTAGAACGTTCTCCTGAACCAATAAAAATATTTGAAGTATTTTTATATTTATTATTTACATTGAAAATAATCTCTTTCATAAGAACTGTTTTACCAACTCCAGCTCCACCAAAAATACCTAATTTAAATCCTTTAAAAATAGGTATGAAAAAATCAATTGCTTTAATTCCTGTTTCAATAAATTCATTTTCAATATTTATTTGTCTTTTGTTGTTAATGATTGAATTCATTTCAATTAAATCAACATCTTTATTGTTTTCATTATTTAATGAAATTCCTGAAAAACTATAAATATTATTTTTAGCTTTATCTCCAACTGGAACCATAAAACTTTTATTTGTATTTTTAACTACATCACTTAATGAAATTGATCTAGATGAATAAATAACAATCGCTCTAATATGAGTATTACTAATAATACTTTTAACTAATAAGTACGTAGTATTGTTATGAGTTGTTAGT
This sequence comes from Mycoplasma sp. HU2014, assembly GCF_001199495.1. Lineage (GTDB taxonomy): Bacteria > Bacillota_I > Bacilli_A > Mycoplasmatales > Mycoplasmataceae > Mycoplasma. The sequence continues at coordinate 35,705 of NZ_LFYS01000073.1, forward strand.
AATTGATTAACTAAAGGTAAGTTATTTTCTTTAAACTCAATATCTATAACATCTCCTGATATACTAATAATTTTCCCATCCATTATTTATCACCTAATTTCTCTGCAGCTTGTTGTAAGAATGATTTATCTATTTCTAAAAAATCATATTCATTTTCTATATCTCAATTTAAATCTAGATAATCTGAATATTGTTTTAATGCAAATAAGAAGTAATTTTTTGTCATTTCTTCATCATACTGATCAGTTGATTTAATAAGTTCAAATTGTCTTTTTCCTTCAGTGTGATTATTAATAAAATAATCTAAAAATAATAATGCTTTTTGTTCATCTTTTATTGTTTTAATTAACGATCATTGAATTATTTTACTCATCATTAAAATGAAATTATATGTATAAAGTAAATATCCTTTTTGTAAGAATAATTTATCTATCATTTTTCCTTTATACATTAAATCAGCAACCTGATCATTTAACTTATAATCTAATGAAGCAAGTTTCGATTGTCTTTTATATTTTCTATAAGTTTTACCAATATCAGCAGCAATTTTAGTCATTGATTTATTTTGAACACTACTTCCAGTTCTTGAAACTGAAAAGTCAATATCAATAGCAGGAAGTGCTCCTTGAGAAAATAATTTGCTACTTGTAACAATTTGTCCATCGGTAATTGAAATCACATTTGAAGCAACTAAACTAGTTAGATCATTATCAGTAGTTTGAATAATTGGTAGTGCTGTAATTGTTTTAGTATTTTTAAATGATCCAGCACGTTCTAATAGTTGAGAATGAGCAAAAAACATATCTCCAGGCATTGCTTCTTTTCCTACTGGTCGGTTACTTAATAATGCTATTTCTCTAAAAATATTGGCATGTTTTGTTAGATCATCAAATATTATTAACACATCATCAGTAAGTGATATGTTTTCAGCATGTGTCATTCCAATATAAGGAGCTAGATATTGTTCGTATGCACTAGTTGCAGGTGCATCAATAATAATAGTATTTTTTAAAGCATCATACTTTTCTAAAGTATTGTAAATTCTTGAAATAGTTTCTCTTTTTTGACCAATTGCAACATAAACACATTTAACACCTTTTTGTGATTGGTTAATTACTGTATTTAACGCTATATGCGTTTTTCCGGTTTGACGATCTCCAATAATTAACTCACGTTGACCTTTACCTATTGGAATTAATAAATCAATTGCAGTTAATCCAGTATAAAGTTGTTCATTTAATCTTTGAACTCTCATTAGATCTTGATTTACTTTAAATATTTTACTTGAAACATCTTCTTTTACTTTTTTAATAACTTTATTAACAGGTAAAATCACATTTCCATAAATATCAATTACTTTATTAAAGTGTTGTTTATTAGTAAATACTTCATCTGATTGATCTGATAACTCTATTTCATCTCCAATAGATAATTTTTGACCTTCTAAGTTAGCTAGTAGATATGCAAAATTCTCTGAAGCACTAATTAAAAATAATCTAACATCATTATTTTTTAATGATGTAAAAACTTGTTGTTGTTGATAATCAAAATCTCCTTCAACTTGAACAATATAATCATAAATTGCTACAACTTTAGGATTAGTGTTTGAAACTTTTTTATTTGTTTTTGAGTTCATTTTTTTATCCTTTCGCTCCTATTATTATTAAGATTATTGAAATTAACATAGCACTTGAACTAAGTATTGTTAAAATGATAAATGTTGATTTTAATTGTTTTCTATTTTTATTTTTATGCAGATATACATAACCATTTATTATTAAAAATAAAGTGCTTAATGCTAATAAACTAATTCCTATTATTAATGAATAGTTATTTGAAATTTTTTGTTCATCTTTATTTTTTTGTATCGCTAATTGATAGTATTTATTAAATTCTTCATATTCTTTTGAGTTAGGTTCAAAATCAACTGGTGATAATAGTATTTTAATTATTTCAACATACTCTCTACTATCTTTGATGTTTTTTGTATAATCATCAAATCATTTTATTGTATTAAAGTTTTTAAACTTATCATTTGCAGTAGATATTAATCTAGTATTAGATTTATCAAAATTTATAAAAACATTATCTACATATTTAAGATTAATATTGTGTTTTTTAGCCTTTTGAAGAAATTTTTCTCTAGAAGCAGTGTGAGTTGTAAATTGATCTAAATCTGATTTTAAAACTAAAAATGCATTAGATAAACTATGAAACACAGGTTGATTATTTAGATTAGATGATATTAAAGAACTTAAAATTTTATCAATTAAAATTCTTGAGCTTGACCAAATTGCTTTTGGATTATAATTTGGATTATTAATTTTATTAGCATCAATTGAATTGTAATAATTGTTTAAAACTTTAGATCATAAATTATTAAAATTTTGATCATTAATTATTTTATTCGCACTTTCAACAAAACCTAGAACAGATGATTGTAAATCACCATGACCTATAGTTTTATAGTTTAATTTTTCATCTAACATTAGTGCTTTATATAGTTTTAAAAACGTTTTACTAATCTCCTTATTTTGTTTTTCTAATAAGAAACTATATTTTACATTTTTATTCGGATTAATGATTTCTGTTTGATAAGTTCTAAATTTAGCTACATTTAATAAGTCTTTTATTTTAACAGTTACAAATTGACTATCTGATGAAGTTGATTCTGCTTTTGATTCAACAGTATATTCAAATCTTGTATTAATTGGATTTTTAAAAAAGAAAAATTCTTTCTTATTTTGTTGGTTATCTTCTGATTCAAATTTATTGATAATCTCACTAATTGAATTTGTATTTGCATATTTATAACTTACATATGGTCTTAATTTTGGAAGTGCTTGGATTAGTTGAGTTGGATTAATGTTATTTGGTCTTTTATCATCTGGAACAACTGGTTTTAATGGATCAGGAATAGTTGGAGTTGGCACTGGAGTTGGTTCTGATTCATTGTTATCTTTATATTCTTGATTTTTAGTTAAATCAAAATCAATAAATTTAGGTTTTATTTTATTAATAACATAATCTTTTCAAGATTTATGTTTATTTAAAATTTTTGCAGAACCTACATAAATTTCATCATTATCATCATTTTTAATTGGTTCTAAAACAAAATCTTGTCCAAGTTTTGGTAATTCTTTTTCATTAAAAATCATACCAATTACTTCTTTGTCGAATTTTTTAAAATATTCATCCAACTCAACATTAAAAATATGTGAACTTATAGTATTAACAATTTGATCTTTATTTTTTATAACTTCTTCTTTTAATTTTTTATCTATAATTTTTGAATAATCATAAGTATCATCTAAACTTAATCTAACATTTTCATATTTCTTATTATTAAAAATTACTGTTCCTGTATTATGTTCTTTTTTAATAGCTAAAATGTAAGGGAAAGTTATATGAAATCCAAATTGAGAAGGATCTGCTATAAAGTCATCTTTTTTAGAACTGTCATAAAGTTTTTTTAATGAATTTAAATATACTCTTTTTTCTATATTTGCTGTATATTCTTCGGTTTTAGATTCTTTGTTTAACTTGTCTTTATCTTTTTCTAATTCATCATTAATAAACTTTTGAATTTTATCAAATATTTTTGATAATTCTTCTTTTAATTTTTTATCTAAAGTGTTTTTAAAAGTAGCAAAAGATTTATCAACTTCAGGTTTTTTAACTTCATTAGGTTTTGGATTAGTTTCACTTGTTGTTGAACTATCAATTAAGTTATCACTATCTTTTTCTTTTTGATATAAAGAAATAATATTTTTATTAACTACTTTATTTTGATTCATCAAAGATAAACTAATAGGAGTTATTGTTGAAAATAAACCTATGTTAAATAATAAGATGAATTTTGGTTTAAATTTCTTCATAATTCTCCTTTTTTAAACTTAACTCTTTAATCATTTTTAATATATATTGTTTTTGTTTTAATTTTTTAAGTTCAAATATTTCTTCTATATCTAATCCGATTTTTTCAATTGCTAGTAGTGTTGATATCTTTTTATTGACTTGTTTTAATAAACTATCATTTTGTTTTTTTAATGTGTTTTGAATATAAAATTCATCTGATGAAAAAGTATTAACAGTTATGTGATTATTTTTAACTATAATATGAGCATTTTTACAAAATAAGAACTTATAATCTCTAGTTTTATAATCATAAATTCTTAATAAAATAATTTCATATCCTACTAAAAAGTTATTAGATAATTCAACTCACTCTTGTTGTTGATCAACGTTAAAAGAAACTAAGACATTATTAAAATTAATAGTTTTTTTATTTTCTATAAAATTAATTGATAGATTAAACATACTACTCCTTTTTGAAGAAATGTTTATTTGCACTAGCTAATAAAACTAATTCTTCAATTTCTTTTTCTCGTTTGATTCTAATAACTTTTTTATTTAAATTATGAATTTCTTCATCAACTTCATTAATGATTTTATTAATTCTAATCAATTCATTTTTTGCTTTATAAAATGATGATTCAACTAATAATGATTCAATTGAATTTTTAATAAAATTATCTACTTGAATTTCTAAATATGTGTCAATATCTGGATAAATTCTAAATTTAGAAATATCTATTAAATTATGATCTAATTGTTTTTCACTTAATGCTGTTATATCAAATTCAGATAAAGGTAAAATTGTAAATTGATTTGTTTTATTTTTATTTGAGTTAATTACAAAACAAAGTGATTGGTAATTTTTTTGACTAAATAATAACTTAATTATTTCAGTTAATTTATAAGATAAATTAGATTCATTTAAATCAAAATTATAAATAACATTTAATTTATTATCTAAGCAAAACTCAAAAGATCTCTTTCCTATTGTTATAAAGTCTATATTTTTAGTTTTAGTATTATTTAAAATATGATTTTCATATCTTGAATAAGAATCTGTTTGATATTTTTGTTCTTCAGTTAAATAAATTCATAATTGTTTAGGTTTTATTAAAAAGTTTTTAAACTTATTTTTAGTTTTAAATGTAGAACTTATTAAATTATTTTTAATTTGATATTGTTGTTTAATTGACAATATCAAGTATTGATTTAATAATGCATTATCTAAATAATGAGTTAATAAACTATTTTGTTTAATAATTTCAATTTGTAGAATACTTTTATCATTTATAACTTTTGATTGAATTTTTTTAAAATTATTTAACTTACTTTCAACTTTTTTTAAATCCATTAACTACCTCTAATAACTAAATATTTTTCATTAAAAAGTATTTTTAATGAACCAGTGTTTTTTGATCTATAAACAATAATTTCAGGAAAGATTTCAATATATTTATCATCGTTAATTAATTTAGAAACATATAAGTTAAATACATTTAAAAAGTTATTTAATTTTTCATCATTACTTTTTATAAAACTAATTGCTTCATTATTTGTTGATTCTTTATCAGTTAAAATTGGAACCAAAATATTTAATCCATACTTTAAATCAACATTAAATGAAATTACAAAATCTTTTAATAACAAATCAAATTTATTTTCTAATGCTTTATTTGTCATTTTTTCAAATTCAAGATATTGATCAGAAGCAAATCCTAAATTTGATTCTAATAAAACACTAGCTATTAATTTTTTATAACTAATATAGTTTTCTGAAGCTTTAGTTTTTTTAAACAAATCAAATACATCAAATGTATCGATATTTATAATTGAATTTTTATTATTTTTTTTCATAATTACTCCTTAAACTATATTAATTATAAAGGTTTTAACAAATAGTATTATATAAAAATGGTTAAAATCTAATACCAATAAACATAATAAATGTACATACATCCTAAAGGTTGTATGTACATGTTGTGTTTTATTTCTCTATAATAAATCCTTTGTGCTTTAATATATTATTATGATAATTATTAGATAGAATTAAATCTTTACTAATATAATTGATATCTGTATTGTTGTAGTTAATAATTAGTTTTATTTTTTCATCATTATATGTTCTAGTTATATGTATTAAATTGTCTTTATATTTTATCTGAATATCACCTTTAATTAACGAATCTTGATTATGTTTTAAATTAATTAGTTGTTTTAATATAGAAGTATATTTTTCATCTTTATTAACTTGGCCTCAATTAAAACATTTTCTATTTAATGGGTCATATCCACCATCAAGTTTAATTTCAGTTCCATAATATATCATAGGAACTCCAATATATATAAATATTATAGATAAAGCTAATAGTAATTTATCTACATCACCATCAACATCAGTTATAAATCTATTAGTATCATGAGAATCAATTAGGTTTATCATCATTAAATTTACATTAGTTGTGTTTCTTACTACTAGTTCATTTAATCTATAAACAAAATTCTCGCTATCTAAATTGTTATATGCTAAAAGATCTAATATTGCTTTTGTAACAGAATAATTCATTATAGAGTCAAACTTATCACCTTGTAGAAATTTATGAGCATCATGTCAGTTTTCACCAAAGATAAAGAAGTTTCTATCAATTTTTTTTAACTGTTCTCTAAAATGGAATCAAAAGTTAAGACTAACTTCATCAGAAACATCTAATCTAACTCCATCAATATTAAACTTGTTTTTATAATATTTTGCTACTTTAATTAGATATTTACGTACTTTTTTATTCTCTGTATTAAATTTAGGATGATATGAACAATGAGCAAACACTTCGTAATTAATTTTTTCTTGATCTACCTCATCACCATTTATCATGAAATAATCAAAGTATTTACTTTTCTTTTTATGTTTTAGAACATGTTTAAATTCTTTTGATTTATCACTACCATGATTAAAAACCATATCTAAAACTATTTTCATATCTCTTTTATGACACTCATCAACTAGTTTTTTAAATATTTTTTTATCACCAAATTGATCATCTATTTTATAAAAATCTACTGTGTCATATTTATGATTAGTATTAGCTAAAAATATAGGTGTTAAATAAAGTGATGTTATTCCTAAATCTTTTAAATAATCTAGTTTTTCTATAATACCTTTTAAATCTCCACCAGCATAGTCATACTGACCTTTTGGAATATCTCCTCAATTTAGGTTTATATAATCTTTATTTAATTTATCAGAACCCATATTAAATCTATCTACAAATATTTGATAGAAAATAGATTTAGTTACTCAATCTATTTTATCTATTGTATCTACATTATGGATGTAAGGTATTTGAAAATGACTATAAAATGCTTTAGAAAAGTCATATTCTTTTGTTAATCCTTCTTCTGAGTAATAATAAATTTCATTATTTATTTTTAGTTTGAATATATATACAAATCTAACATCATCTATATCAATTAACACTTCATAATAGTTAAAATATTTATCAGTGTATTTAACTGACATATCTATTTCTTTTTGTTCAACTTGATAACCATATTTCACACCATATATAGCTTTTATATAATCAAAGCTATCATTTTTACTAACTCTGAGTCTTAATACAACTTGTTTATTAGATAAAGCAAAAGAATAATTAGATTGATCTTTATGATATATTGCTAATTTATCCATTAATACCTCCTATGTATGTTTTGTATTTTAATATTAATAATTATTAAATTATCATTGTGTTTGAATAACAATATTAGTGCTATTTTTTAAATTTTCATTATACATTTCTTGTGTGATTATATATTCATTTTCAAGTGTAATTTGATTTTTGATACTACCATCTTTATTTTTTATCATAAATCCTAATTTAAATTTAGTATCTATTGGTAGTGATACATCTATAAAATGATTAGGATACATTGCAATAGATTTTGTTGAGTTAAATAACGGATGAATAGGTATACGTTCACTATTATTAGCTAATTCAAAAATATTACCATTTATATGAACTGTTTCACCTGGTATAGTTTGCATTTTATCTAGTTTAAGCATAATCCTTGCAGTTACCTGTTTATTAGTTAGTATTTTTAAATTATTAATACTATTAGTTCACTTATCTTCTTTTGTAAGTGCTTTAATTTGGTACATACCAGAATTTATATTAGGAATTTCAATGTATGCTAATTTATTATTGTTATTAATTAATTCTAATTTTGCTATATGATTATTTCCTTTATTATCTGATATATATAGATGTTTAATTTTATCTAAATTATCACCACTAAGTATTACGCGATCATTTTGAATTGCTTGTAATGTGTTTACATTACCAAGAACAACATTACTGTTTTGTTTATTAGACACAAATACTTGGAAAGTATTTGGATTTAATCTATAGTGTTCAACTTTACCATTATCTTGAACAGTGATTGGAAAACCATTTAGTAAATTATTTAAATAGTCATCATAAGTTCCTTTTGGTAAACCTAATTGTAAACCATTTAATTCATAACTAGCGCTTTCGCTTCTATTTATCATTATAACAACTGTGTTTTGATTAAAAGTTCTTTCATACACTAACACATCATTGTCTAATCAACGTTCTTTGTAGTCTCCAAATTGAATTGCTGGATTATCTTTTCTAAGTTTGCTTAATTTCTTAATTATTTGATATGCTCTTGTAGATCTATTAAAACTAGTCATACTTTTTCTATTTTCCGGATCTTCTTTACCATCCATATATTGTTCAGTACCATAGTAAACTGCAGGTATACCACGCATTGTAAGCACTGTTGCTAATGCAAGATCAACTCTATTTGTATTTCTATTAGATATTTCCATAAATCTAGACATATCGTGGTTATCTATAAATGTGACTTGATTGTGTACATGTTCAAAATTGTTAGATGTGTCTAATAATGTGTAATGTATGTGTTGCATACCTTCACTATAACTACCTAGTGAATTACGTATAGCATGTGTAAGATTAAAATCTAACAATGACATACCACTATTATTTGCAAATGTTTTAAGTTCATTATCAACAACATTGCTTCCTGCAAATCATTCACCAAATAATAGTGATGGTTTGTAACTATTAATATATTGAGTAAAGTTTCTTTGTCAACCAATTGGCATATGTCTAACAGCATCAAGTCTAATACCTGCTATTCCTAAATCTAATCATTTTTTAATAGCATCTTTAAAGTAGTTATCAACAACTGGGTTTAAATGATTTAGATCAGCAAGACCAAACATTGTATTATAAACACTATTTTCTCAAGAACTAAAATTAGTTCAACCTTCTTTATTAAATAAATTATGATCTTTACTATCATGAAGTTTTCCTAATAGTTTACCATCTCTATATAATGCACCATCATTTGGTAATAATTCACCACCTGGTTTTAGATCATTTCTTCCTCTATATTGTTCTGGATAAAGATTATGATCCACTGTATGAAGATCTTTATCATAATCAACTGCTGGTGATGTGTGGTTTGGGGCAAAATCTATATAGATTTTCATATTATGTTCATTAGCCACTTTAATCAACTCTCTAAAATCATCAAAAGTTCCAAAATATGGATTAGTTTTAAAAAAGTCTTCAGCTCAATATCCATGATAACTGGCACTTGCGTGTCCTATTCTCTCATCATTTGGATAAATTCCATCAACATTTTTAACAGGTGGAGAAATTCATAAAGCACCAACACCAAGATCAGTTAAATAACCGTCTTTTATTTTTTGTATAATACCTTGTCAATCTCCACCATGATAATATCTATTATGGTTTGGATTATAGATATTTCCTTTAGGATTATTTTTTTTATCACCATCAAAAAATCTATCAGTAATGATTTGATAAATAACATCCTGGTTATGATTAGTCTTTAAATATTTTAAATTCTTATCAATTTCTTTTTCTTCTCTATTTGGATCTGTTTGATCTTTATCTGGTTTTTCAGATTCATCTTCCTTGTCATCTATTTTTGTAGGTTGATTACTATTTGGTTTTGTACAACTAGCTACAGTTGAGCTAAAACCAATTAGTAATAAAACAAATAATATTATTGATATAAAACGTTTTAATAAATAATGTTGTTTCATATTTTTCTCCTTTCATAATAATTATACAAACTTTGCTTATTAATATAAACAGTGTATTTATAACTATTAAAAAGGAACCGTAAAAAATATTTATTAAAAAATTTATTTTATACTAAATATTTTTGTAATTTTAAAACCATATATTAGTGCTTTTTTTACTGTCAATTTATTATTCCTAAACCTTACTTTTTTAGATGCTTTTATGTTTGTGAATGTTTTAGTTTAATATCTAAATTATAATATCTATATTTTCTAGATTATAAAAGTTTTAACAAATAGTACTACATAAAAATGGTTAAAATTAGCAGATTTGGTTTAATAATTGATTTTAAACCGTCTTTAGCAAAAAAATAGCTTTAAAAAAATAAGAAAATAGACGAAAATAATTGAAATGGCTATCCCATTAGAATTAAAACCGGTTGAAATACCTAAAAATGCAGTAGTAAAAGATTATTTTAGTAAATATATAGTTATATAATTAGAACTTTTTTAATTAATCTTTTTAATTTGATTTATTGAAATTGTTGAACTAATTAAATAATAAAGATAATAAATTGTTTGTATTGAAACTATAGTTATTGAAATGATCTGATTAATGTTTAAATTACTATTTAAGATATATAAAGATCTATTTTGATTTGCTAGTAATATATGATTCAATCCATAGATTAATCCAACAATAAATAATATGTTGACATTAATAACTATTAGTAATGAATTAGAATAACTATTAAATTTATTTTTTATATAATACAGTTTAAAACTAATAACTGTTAAAACAATGTTAACTATTAAATTAATTAAAGAAACTAATACTTGATCTGTTAAAAAATTCGAAATCATAAACATAGTTCAAATAATTCATAAAAAACTAATTAAATAATTATTATTTAATAATTTATTGTTTACTATTTTATGTTTTTTTAAGAAGTGGAAATACATAAAAATCATAAAGATGAATATATTAAATACTGAAAATAATAAATTTAAATAATCTAAACTATCATCATTGCTAAACTTATTATGAGTTGGTTTTATTTTTAAAACTGTTAAACTTATAAGTCATATAACAACAACACTTAAACATACTAAATAAAAATCAAATCTATTTTTTAAATTACTTATATTTAATTGTTTATAAATTATCAAATAAACTAAATAAATATTTAATCCAACTAACAATATCATTAAAACTAAAAAACTGAAAACAATAATCATAAAGTTTAATAAGCTTTTGAATTTAAAGATTTTATAAATTGAATCATAAAATGAATTATTAATAATTAATGATCCTGTTTTAGATGAAGCACTAATTCATAAAGTGAAAAATACTAATACTAAACTAACTAAAATAACTCTTGATAATATATTTATTACTAATAATTTTTTATTTGAATAAATTAAAGGATTTATTTTTATTTTTGTAAAGAACTTGAATATTTCATAAAAAATATCAACTACTAATAAAACAATTAAACTGTATAAAAGAGTGTAAGTTTTATAAAAATTAGTAATATCTTTAAATGCAAAAAACATAACAAATCCAAAAAATGAAATTGATAAATATAGCACAAATCATATTGCATATATTTTTATATGATTTTTATTTTGATAAATATTTAAATACGTTTTTTTAAAACCATATAAGTATAAAAAACTTAAAGTAAATAATCTTAATAAAAATGTTCAGTTTATTTCTTTAAATTTATCTGTTGAAAAGTTAAAAGCTATTGAGAATAAATCTTTACTATAAAAGACTGTTTTATTAATTAAAAATAACAATAAAATAAATGTAATAGAAAAAAATATTAATGAGATAAATTTATAGATCGTTATAATTTTATTTTTATCTTTTTCTAATACTAAATTAGTTATTTCTTCATAACTTTTACTATCAAATAATTTGATAGAATTTTGTATCATTTTTGCTCCTTATACAAAAAGGCAATAAGCTATTGCTTTATCACCTTTGTTATTTATTTTAGTTAGTTTTTTTATCAAATTTAAAATTGTCAGGTATTTTATCTTCATCAAATCCTTCTTCAAATAATCTCGTTTTTATCTTGTCACTATATTTATTTTTTAGTGCATGTCTATATGAATTAATTTGATTTTGTCCACTACCATAAATTAGATCATATTCAGGTAAATTATATTCTCCAAATAATCCTTTATAGCTGTATCCTGGTGATCTAAACATGGTTGCTAACCCAGTTTTTGCATTACCATTTGAAGCGTGATAAACTGCAATTAATTCATTATTTTTATTTCTAACACTAGATCCAGATGCTCCTCCAGCAGGAGAGTAAAATCTTGGCATTAATTCCAATCCAAAGTTGAAATATTGTTTAGTTTTTTCATTTAAAGTTAGTGTATAAAGCTTATCACCAATTCTATGAGTTGATAAAAATGCATCAGTTAATCCTGGTTTATCAATAAATGATCGATAACCAATTTGATATGATAAGAAGTTACCCCTTTCTAATTCTTCTTTTGAATAGCGACCAGATGAACCTTCTTGTTTAGAAACTGAATCAAAGTATTTACTATCAGAATTTGTTCAAAGTGAAAAATCATTTTTCTTTTCTTTTATTTGTTCATCATCTAAATGTTTTCTTAGATAATAATCACTTTCTGAAGTTGGATATCCTAAAACATAGATATTTTCTAATTTATTAAGTCTTTCTCTATCGCTTTGATTTCTAGCTAAAATTGGTCTATCTATTTTTTGATAATCTTCTAGATATGAATCAGATTTAAACTTGACTTGTTTTTCTTTTTTGGTTGCATAATTATTTGTTATTACTGCTGACATTTTTTTAGCATCTAAAGATTGATATTCTTTAACTTCTTGTCTAGCTCTTGTAACTGTAACATTGTTTGCAGATAATAATTTTTCAAAATCAAATTCAATTACAGCAAAATCAGCAAAAAATCCTGCATCTTTATATTTTTGAGCTTGATCTTTAACTAAATAATCAGAAGGGTTTTTATTGATAAAATCTGTTGCGTGAAAAATTGCATATACTGATTGTTTATTTTGTTCGTTTATTTGGAATGAAAATGTTTCGAAATTTGGATCAAAAGAATTTAATTTAAGTGTTTGACCAACTTGAACAGTATCTTTAATTCTAGTAATTGTTACACTTGTTAATCTATCTGTTATGGCTTTTGCAACGTGAGAGTTTGTTCCAAAATAAAATGTTGTAGGATTGTTTGAAGCATTTAACTGATAATCCATTATTCACATTGTTCCAGATTCATTAGCAAGTTCTTCACCTTTTTCTCTTTTCTCGACAAGTTTAGATTTTTCTTTTTCATATATTTTAATTAATGAATCTTGTGTGTGTTCTAGGATTTCTTTTTTCTCTTTTTCTAATTTATCCTTTAATTCTTTAAGTTCTTTTTCTTTTTCTGATTTTATTCCTTGCTCATTAGGATTTATAATTTTAATTTCATTTTCTAATTTTTGAATTTCAAAACCATATTGAAGATCAAGTTTTCTTGCTTCACCTTCTTTAAAGTCTTTTAAAGTTTTTTCATCTCAAGATTTAATTAAATTAATATTTTTATCTAAAATCGCAATTTCTTCAGAAAAATCTTTTTTATATGTAAATTTAACTTGGAATGTTTGTTCAGCTATTGTTTTATATGTATCATTGATTAAAGTTCTAGCTAAACCGTGAGATTGAACATGATTTGTCCCTAAAGAATCAGTGAACGATGGACCTTTATTAACTTCTGGGCGATCATTGATTCTTAATTTCTTTTTCTCTCCTTCAAAAACAGGAAGCGTAAATCCTTTTAATGCTGAATTATAGTAAGTATCAAAACTAACTTCTTCAGCTAATTTGTTAAATTCTTTGATTTGGTCATCAGATAGAACTAGTCCGAACTCTTTTTTAATATCGATCGCTTGACCTGAGCCTTGATTGTATATAGATTCAAGCATTCTCATATATTTTTCATTATCTATATTAAAACGTTCTTTTTGAGTTGAATCATTATATTTTTTTAATCCTTCACGTCCTCCAAAAGAGGCTGTTGGATCAGTTTCTTGTCGACCGTGATGATCAAATCCACCATTTTTATTTAAACCTGTTAGATGAAAATTTTTAACTTCAGATGCATTAGTTTTTCTATTTAAAAACTTAACAAAAATCTTAACTTCGCCTTTTGTGTTTGATATATTTATTGAAGCATTTTTTTCTGTTTGTGCACTTTCTACAGAAACAGTTATATTTTCTCTATATTTTTCTTCTTTAAAAGTAACTTTTAAATTTGATGGAGATTCTTCAATTTCGCTTGGAAGTGTTTTTGATAATTCTTTAGTTTGCCCAAAATTTGATTGAAAAATAATCTTTGCAACTTCTTTTAGTTTTGCTTCTGAATCTATTGAATTTATAAATTCATCAATTTGTTTGTTTGTCAGTGTTGAATTTGATGAATTATCACTGACATTACTACATGAAACGACTAATAAACTGGGAACAACTACTGATGATACACCAGCTATCATTAGTAGTTTATTTAGTAACTTCATATTTAATTTCCTTTCTTGTTTTAAAAATAATTAAGTATAACTATAACTTTCAGTTATAACTTTGTAACCTAATTCCTCTAACTGTTCTTTTAATCTAGTAGCACTTGGATCTACAAGTATTTCTCTTGTTGATTTTAACATTTCATTATACTCAAAATATTTTTTTAAATTATCTAACCCAGATTGTTCTAGTCTATTAGTTCCTTTTATTTCCATTCTTCTTGTTCCTGCTCCATTAGCAAACATTATTTTAGGTTTTTCAAATGGATTATTAGTATCTAAATGTTGTAAATTAGCATTATTTAATTCATCGGTTGTGATTTCAAATGCTTCATGATTATTAAATAAAGTTAATCTTTTAATTAATCTAGGTTTATTTGTTGAGTTTTGTGAATCATGGAATTCTAATCCCCTTAGTGATTTTATTTTTGTAACTCTAGAAAAATCTAAACCAGTTGGATAACTATTATCGCCTTGTTTTTGATCTGGATTTAATCCTGATCCATGTCTTCCTTGAAAGAAAGGTTCGTTATTTCTAGCATAATACACCATTCTTAATCCTAGATTAATTCTTCTAAAATCATTTTGTGTACTATAACTATAATCTTCTTCATCGAATGCAATAGTGTCAAAAGTAATTCTTGTTGATATTTCTAATCCTCTAGCATATTCTGAACTTACGTTGTAATCTAATGTATTAATAAATGAGGTATTTTTTAATGATCAAGGGTTGAATGATCAACTATCTCTTAATGAGTTTCCTGTTGTATATAACGATAATTCTTTAATTTTTTTATGTTCTAAAGCTATTAAACTTGAGGTATTTGTTTGTCTATCTGAAAAGAATAATTCTAATTGTGGTAAGTTCTCAGGAAGTGCACTTAAAATATGTCTAAATGGTTGACCTCCATCATCTCTTCCCATGTTAAAAATTCTATATGAAGTAATTTCAACACCATCTTTTTGGAATTCTTTAATTAATCCTTCTATTTTGTCATATCCTTTAGTGTTAGCGGCATCAAGTTCAACAACATAACCTTTATTTAATGAATCATTAACTTCTGGATTTCTTTCTAGTTTAAATACATTTATCCCTGAATTTGGTTCAATCTTATATTTATTAAATATTGGATCACTAGTTACATCGATTTTTTGTTTTGTTCATCCTGGATAAGTACCATTTCTAACATCTTCAGCAGATCTAGTGTATGGTGAATTGTAATTAAAAACTCTTCTTTCAAGATTATCTCTAGTGATTCTGCTAGTTACAGTGTTATATCTATCTGGAATATTGTAAGAATAAGAATCAATTACTCCATCTTCATTAATGTATACATTTCTAGGATCTAAAGCTAAACCTTCTTTTAAATAAGCTTCAGCTCTTGGACCAATTGTTGTAAATTTTGTACTATCTAAATTAGCTATTAATCATGCATATTTTTCTTCTTTAGATTTAAATGTTGCTATCATTTGATCATATATTTTTTGTGCTTCATCTTTTAAGAATTTTTTTACATTTGGAGAATCAAATAATTTTCCAAATCTTTGAACTATATTTTCTCAAGTAGATTTATTATTTCTTAAAATTCCACCAACTGTTTCAGCAGTATCTCCACGGTTGAAACTATCAGTAATAACTTTAAAAGCACTATCATTTAATAATCCAGTTCCTTGTGCATTTAATGCTTGGTTTCTAACAGCATCTCTTAGTTCTTTAGTTACATTGACACTAACGATTTTATCAACTGTAATATTTGTATAACCACTAGGATTAGCAATACCGTTGGTTGTATCAAATGTAGTTGGAGAAAATGCAGGTCTACCACTAACAATAGCTCTCACTGATGTTCCTGCGATTTCAATTGTTGTTTCGTGTTCTCCTGGCTGAATTTCTGGTTTTGGATTGGTTTCATTCTCAACTACTCTTGGAACTTCTGGAGTTGGAACAGTTTCAGTTTCTTCTTTTCTAATTGGTTCTGGTTTTATTAAATCTTCTTTTGGAATTTTATCTATATTAGTATCTCTAGCCGCCACATTGACATTGACATTACCATTAACCGGTTGAAGTTCAGCATCAGTTTGACCGATTGTTGAAGTGATCTTAGCAATAGATCCATCTGAAATACCATTATATACAATTGTAGATAAAACAGTTGAAGAAGCAACAAGACCAATTATTAATAAAAGCAATGTTTTATTTTTCTTCTTTTTAATATGCATCATCATTTTCTCCATTCTTTAATCAACCAATATCTATTAAATCTATAAATTTGTCAATTAATTTTTGTTTATCATTAAGTATATTATATAGACTTTTTTAAATTGATATATATATATATATATATTAAAAAATTCCCAATTTTGGACACTATATTTTTAAAATAGACTTCAATTCTTTAATATATTTTAATGTTTCAACATCATCTCATTCTTCTCTTTTTCTAGACTTTCACTTCTTGATTATTTTTGATAAATATCTAAAATAAAAAGTTTTAGTGTAATGCTATATTTCTAACAATTCCGCAAGGTCTTGAACATATTTTAACACCTTGCGTTTTTTTCATTCTGTATCATTTATTACTTCAACTTTGTAACTTCTCAAATATTCTATAATCTGTCTGAATGAGTAGTTTTGATGAAGATTTAGTTTTATTAAATTGTTCTTAACTTTTGTCGCAATTATTAGTGACAAGTAGTTTATAAACTCTGTTGTGTAAACTTTCATTTCTGAATGAACTCTTGTTTTTGATAGTTCCAAAATATTTTTGTAAAAGTTAAACATTTCTTCAATTTCTCATCTTTGATCATACAGTGTGTATACATCCTCTAATGAAAGGTCAACATTGGATTTCAAAACAATGACTCCAAAAAATTGATTATTTTTATTGAATTCATCAATGTTAAATGTATTTCTTTTTAGATGCTTTTGATAGTTTCCAACGCTTTCTTTGCCAGCTATTTCTAAGTCTTTAAATAGATAAAAAAACTTTCCATCTATTTGCTTTTTAGACCCTAGTAATTGCTTATCTTTAATTTTTACAGGGGCCAAGTTTTCATCAAGTTTTTCTGCTCTAATTAATGTTGTATTTCTCTTTAATGACAAAAGATACTTAACATTTTTATTCTGTTCTAAAAGCTCTGTAATTGCTTTAGTTCTAAAACCTTTATCAGCAACTAATATTTCCCCAGTGCTAGGCACATTTTCCAAAAAGTCCTCAAAAATAGTCGAATCCAGCATATTTCCTTGGTATGGTCTGTGATAAATTGGCTCTTTGGTATATAAGTCACAAGTGTAAAGTAAGGTAAAATCTTTGCTACCTTTAACCTTACCTTTTCTTGATCATTGAGAAAAAGTTACTTCATCTGAATTATAAGATTTAAGTGTGCCATCAATAATTTGCACTCTACCTTTGAACTCATTTAATCTGTCTAACATGAAGTTATGTATATTTGAATATGCTCTACCAGTTTTTTCAAAGAATTCTGGTAGTAATGATTCAGATAAACCAACCTTTTTAAATAATTCAGACATAAATGAAGTTTCATAGTAAAACTTTAAATCACGATTAACGACTTTTGGATAGGCACATCTAAGAATAGCAATTACATATAATTTGTAAGCTGTTGATGAATCAAAATGTGTTAGTAATTTTTCCAAAATATCATTGCTATTTTTTGTAAAAATTGCTATGTTACCATAGTCTTTTATATCAATTTTTTCTTGATTTTTCTTAGATCTTGTGCCTACTGGGATAGGTGTTTCAAAAGGAACAAATTTGTAATCTACTATTTCTCCAACGATTTCCAAATCTTTTGGAATTGCTTTTCCATTCACATATTTGCTGGTTCTTTTAACAACTTTAAATTTTCCAAAGTAGTTCTTTACAACTGTGTTTTTAGGTCTTTCAACTTGTCTTATCTCAACTGGAATTGCCATTTTCAAATCCTCCTAAATATATAGCATTATAATTATATTAAACACAAAATTTGGATAGGAAAATAAATAAAATTAATTTTTTTATGATGACATTAGCAACATTTTTTAAGTCTTTGTCAGAAAAATAAATAAAAAAATGTCTACATTGTTCAAAATTCGACATTTTGTATAGTATTATGGGGTATAACTTTTATAATTTAGACATTTGATTCTAGAAAATGGAACAGTTCTATGTATTTGCACAAATATCGTTTTGTAGTCCATTATAATCTCTATTAGCAAAATTTAACTAATACATGTTAGTATTTTTACAATTTTTAATATTAAAAGTTTTATCTATTTTTTTAAAAGTTCTCTGATTCTTTCAGGAAGTTTATCTCCTGTGAATTCTTCATGTGTATCTCTGTTGAAACCTTTAACTTTGTCAGGGTCTGTTATTGCTATGACTCAGTTAGATATGTTTTGATTGAATGATGAAGCTTTATAGAACATATAACTCATGTCAGTTACGATGTCTGTTTTAAAATGTGCTAATGATTTATTAAACATTGGCGCATTATTAAACATACCATACATTGTGGTAACTTTTGATGTATCTCAATTTGTTAAATCTTGATTAAAAACACTTGCTTCCCTAAACATTTCATTCATATCAGTAATTTGTGAGGTATTCCAATCTTTTAGTGGTTTATTAAATTTTTTAGCACCTCTAAACATTTGACCCATGTTAGTTACACTTGAGGTATCTCATGAACTGATATCTTGATCAAATTCTCTAGCATTTAAAAACATAGCACTCATATTTTTTACTTTAGAAGTTTTAAAATGTTTTAGTGGTTTGTTAAATACAGATGCATTATAAAACATTCCTTCCATATTAGTAACACTGGAAGTATTTCAATTGGTTAGAGCTTGGTTAAACTTTTTAGCATTTGAAAACATATAGTACATACTTTGAACTTTTTCTGTATTTCAACTACCAATTGATCCATTAAAATTTTCTGCTGATAAAAACATATATTTCATATTAGTTACGTTTGAAGTATTTCATTCATCAATACCTTCAATTTTTGCATTATGATTGTTAGTAAATGCACTTTCTAAGCTTGTAATAAAACTTGGTAATAATGGTGCTTTATTACAATTTGGGTCAAATTTTTCAATCTTACAATCATTTTCACTAATATATGTAAAACCAATAAGTAGACACTCTTTATTGTTATTGATATATTGAGATTTAAATGAACTAATATCTTTAAAATCTTTAATAGATTTTAATAAATTGTCACGTTCTTTTTCAAGGTTAACTATTTCTCGGTTTAACTCTTTTATTTTTGTTTCATATTTTTTGGTTATTTGATCTTCATTAAGATCTTTCACATCAAGATATGAAATTTTTGGAGTATATGAAGTAGAAAGTGTTTTTCATTGATTGTCTTTTAAAGCATTAACAATAAAATTTAGTGAATCTTGTTTTTCAGCTACATAATCAAACTTACTTTTAATATTATCTAGTATAAATTCGTTACTTGATGGTGCTTGTTGATCATTATTTGGATTTTTATCACTGTTAGGTTGACTTTGTTGAGTATTATTTTTACATGATGCAACTAAGACAGTAGATCCAATTAGTGTGATTGAACTTAATAAAGTTAGCAACTTTTTCATATAACACATCCTTTTTTAATAAATATTTAAAATTTAACTACCTTTTTGGCTAAAGCTTTAGGTAATTTGTGATTATTGTTTTCTATCATAGAACCTTTAGCAAAATCTCTAAATTTTTGTACTGATTTTAAATTTCAATTACTTAGATTTTGATCAAATTTTTTAGCACCTCTAAACATATTTTCAACGTCTGTAACTTTTTCTACATTTCATTTTGAAATATCTCCATTAAATAAAATAGCGTCTCTAAACATGCTTTTCATTTCAGTAACATTTTGTGTTTTTCAATCATTTAGATCTTGATTAAATGATGATGCTCTAAAAAACATTTCGTTCATATTGTATACATTTGAAGTGTCTCATGTATTTATATTTGCATTAAATTGTTTTGCTTGATAAAACATTCTGCTTGCATAAGCTAAACTAGAAGGTCTTCATTTACCTAAATCTTGTTTGAAGTTTTCAGCTTCTCTAAACATTGAATTGGCGTCTCTTAAAATTTTGACATTTCAATCAGTAATATTGTGGTCAAATTTAGTAGCTTTATAGAATAAGAAACTCATTTGACAAACTCCAGATACATCTCAATTTTCAATACCTTCGATTTTGTCATTTACATTTTCTTGAAATACTTTACTTAAACTATTTACTTCTCTTGGTAAAAGTGCAGATATTTTTGCTACGTTTTTAGGCATTTCAAATGCTTGTACATATTCAATATGTTTATTAAATGGTTTTAAGTAATTTTCACCTTCATCATCATAATAACCCATTTGAATAATTTCTTTAATATCTGATACTTCTTTTTTATTTTTTTTCTTTTTAGGATCTACTCATACCATTTTTAATCATTCTTCTTTATTTTTTTCTTGAGTATTTCCATTAGTATCAATATATTTAATTGATTGGTGTGCTAATTTAACATTTCCTATTTCTAGTTCAATTGGTTTATTATTTACAACCAATTTAATAGTTTGTTTTTTATCATTGTTTTCACTTTTTTGTAATCTAGTAGTAATATTTTCACTAACTGATTTTTCAAAATCAATAGTTTCAATAATACTTTTTGGTAATTTTTCTTTTAATAAGTCTAAAATATGAGCTCTAGTTTTTCCTGTATCTAATTTATTTTTAAACTCTTTATTTCAAACTTGATCTAAAGTGACAGTCATAGTTGGTTGACAAGCTACAGTGACACTAGCAGAAGCAAGTACTGTAATTGAACCTAATAAAGTTAATATTTTTTTCATAATTTACCTAATTTAGTTTATTTTATCCTTTCGAAATTTATTTTATAAAAAAAATTGCAATTTAAAATACATTATTTCTTATATTAGTATATTTTGTTAGTTTTCAAATATATGAGATTAAATCTAATAATTATAGATAATAAAACCTTATGGGTTTTTTATAAGATATTATTATTTAAATTTTCAATCTATATTTATAGGCATAGAAAAACGAATTAATAAATCTTTCTCTTTATTAAATGAATGTTTATCTGAATCTATTGCTGCCATTTTAGTTATACTTCTAGTATTTCAGCGCTCAATACCTTCAATAGTTTCGTTCTTATTATCAGCAAAAGTAAGGATTAATGCTGATATGAATTTTGGAAGATTTTCAGGTACTTTTTAAACAGTTTTAGAGATAGCGTGCAATACAATATGCTTATCAGATAACAATGAATATCCAAGTTTAGTACATTTAATCGGATTAACTTATTCATCGTTGATATATTCTGATTCTTGAATTGTAATAGCTCGTCGAAATAAACCATTAGGTCCTGGTTTAAATGAATCTTGAGAAATATTATTTTCTCTAACTATTTTGTCAATATATTCTAGACTATTTATCTATATTCCTATTTATCATTCTAGAACTAACAACAACTCCACTAACAGCCCCAACTGCAGAAACTCCAGTCAATGATGATGTTAAAATTGCTAAAGTTTTTTTAGTCATATCAAAACTCTTTCTACTTTCTAAATTTATTATTTTTTGATATAACAAACTTATTGTAAATCATAATAAATAACACTCTCAATTTTCCACTGAACCCCCAAATCCGGACTAAATATACGGAAAAGGGGGTTTTTATATGTCTAAATTAAATTTAGAAAAAAGATTAGAAATTATAAAAGAAGCAAAGAAACTAAATGTTAAAAAAGTACTTCTATAGCAAGTAAATATAATATTTCCACTTCAACAATGAGAGATATTGTTATTAGATATGAATTATTTGGAGAAAGCGGACTTATTGATAAACATAACAAACATGTTTATGCTCCTGAACTAAAATTAAAAATAGTGTTATATAAGATTAAAACTAATAAAACGTATTATGAAGTAGCAAAAAAATTTAAGATTACAAATCGTTCAATTGTTGCAAACTGAGTTAAAAAGTATAAAAAGGATGGATTTTTAGGGTTAAATAATAATATAGGAAGACCTAAAAAGTATATGAATAATTTTAAAAAGGATAAAAGAAAAAAATCTAAATTAAAAAACCATAATGATGACAGAGTTAAAGAACTAGAAAAAGAACTTGAATATTATAAATTGGAGAATGAATATCTAAAAAAGCTCCGCACCTTGTTGGAAAAAAGCAGCCAACAAGGAAAAAACAAAAGTAGTTTTAGAGTTGTTAAAAAGGTATAAGAATGTTAAACTAACATTCTTTTTAAAAATTGCAAAATTACCTAAATCTTCTTTTTATGAGTGAAAAAAGAAGCTTGAAAATTTTATTGATAAAGACATGGAATTAAAAGAAATAATTACTAAATTATTCAAGCAATCTTTTGAAACTTATGGATATAGAAGGTTAAAATTGATTTTAAAATCAATGGATTATATTGTAAATCACAAAAAGATTTTAAGAATAACTAGAGAACTTAATATTCAATGTGTTAAGTTTAGAACAAAGAATGGTCAATATAGTTCTTATAAGGGAACTGTTGGAAAAATTGCTGAGAATATCTTAAATAGAAATTTTTATACTTCTAAACCAAATAAGAGATGAGCAACTGAGATAACAGAGTTTAAAGTAGCTGGCAAGAAATTATACAATTGGATTTCACACAGCTTTAGATACTATAATTAATGCAATTGATAAAATAAGAAGTACAATTCAATCTCATAAAAGAGCTAATGTTATTGAAATAATGGGAAATAGTTGTGGTGATTTAGTAACTTATTCAGCAATAGCAACATCAAGTGAAATATTTTCACCATCTGAAGACTTACTAACAATTGATGAAATTGCAAATAAGACAAAAGAATTATTTTTAAAAAATAAAAAAGTGTAATTATTTTAATATCTGAAAAATCATATGATCTAACCTGAACTTTTCACGTTCGTGTGACTAGTTTAGGTTTTTATTAATATCTTTCGTGCATTGATTTACATCTTTTTCGGTTATTTTTAATGCAGATAAAATTATTTTTTGAGTCTTGCTTAAACCATAAGAACTTACATATGTTTTATTGAATTTTGCTAACTCCATTTTTGATAATTCACTAAACAATGTATTCACTGTATGATGACCATTTTCAGCTAAAAATTCTTTCATACAATAACTGAAATATGATCTAACAATCAATGCTAAAAATGAAATAAACATTTTTGATTCTAAAACCAATCTATCCTGAACATTAAATTTATTTAAATCAAAAGTGGTCTTAACAGTTGAAAATGCTTTTTCAACAAGATCTCTTTTCTTGTATTGAGTAAGTATAAATTCTAAATCAGAATCAACGTTTGAAACTATTATTGAGAACCCTGCATTTTTGTGAACTTTTTCAAAAACATTTTCTTTTAAAAAAACAACTTTTTGATTATTTTCATCAACATTAATATCAAAAA
>NZ_LFYS01000074.1 GCF_001199495.1 Mycoplasma sp. HU2014
AGAATTAGCTGAAAACAAGAAAAAAGCTTTCTTTAGAAAAATGCAAAAAGCTAAACAAACTATTTTAGATTCAAAATTAGATATTGAAGTTTTAAAAAAAGAATACAAAAACTTTTTTGATATTAATGTTGATGAAAATAATCAAAAAGTTGTTTTTTTAAAAGAAAATGTTTTTGAAAAAGTTCACAAAAATGCAGGGTTCTCAATAATAGTTTCAAACGTTGATTCTGATTTAGAATTTATACTTACTCAATACAAGAAAAGAGATCTTGTTGAAAAAGCATTTTCAACTGTTAAGACCACTTTTGATTTAAATAAATTTAATGTTCAAGATAGATTGGTTTTAGAATCAAAAATGTTTATTTCATTTTTAGCATTGATTGTTAGATCATATTTCAGTTATTGTATGAAAGAATTTTTAGCTGAAAATGGTCATCATACAGTGAACACATTGTTTAGTGAATTATCAAAAATGGAGTTAGCAAAATTCAATAAAACATATGTAAGTTCTTATGGTTTAAGCAAGACTCAAAAGATAATTTTATCTGCATTAAAAATAACCGAAAAAGATGTAAATCAATGCACAAAAGATATTAATAAAAACCTAAACTAGTCACACGCACGTGAAAAGTTCAGGTTACAACTAAATTCTCTCTCGAAAGATTTTGTTTAAATTCTTCAGGTGTTACTGAATTAAATTGAACTCAAACAACATATGAACATTCCATTTCTACATATTTTAATACATCGCTATATTTGTCTAATAAATTTTGCTTTACATAATCAAAGTTTTGCATTATATGTGTTTTAAATTTCTCAACCCAACTTAAAGTTTCATCTTTTGTATAAGCAGCAATCATCGCTTGTTGAGAAAATACATTTGGTAAAGATAATCCGCTTTTTGTATAAGCTTCATTTATTTTTGCATAAACTTCAGCATTTTTTGTAATTATGAATGAACCTTGTAAACCTGATAAGTTAAATAATTTACTTGGTGAAGTTGCTACAACAAAGAAATCATTTTTAACATCAAACCTAAGTAGCGATAAGTGTTGTTTATTATTTAAAACTAAATCACCATGAACTTCATCAGAAAATATAAAAACATTATTTTCTTCACAAATTTTAATTATTTTATTGATATCTTCTTTGTTTCATCTGATTCCACCTGGATTATGAGGATTACAGAACATAAACATTTTTACATTATTAGTTTTGATTTTATTTTCAAAATCATCAAAATCAATTTTATATGTTTTAGCTTGTTGGTCAAAAATAAGTTTATTTTCAACCACTTTTCTATTGTTTGACAGTATACTTTTTCCAAATGGTTTATACAATGGGGATTGAATTAAAACTGAATCATTTTCATTAGTCATAGCAATAATAGCTTGGTGCATCGCATTAACTGTACCATTACCTAGTCTTATTCATTTTTCTTCTAATGAAATATTATGAAATTTTTTATATCATTCAATTACTGCTTTTGCCGATTCGTCAAATATGTAAGTATAACTATAACTTCTTTTATTAGCTCTAGCTATTATTTCATCTGATATAAATGTTGGTGTTCCAAAATCAGTATCAGCTATAGAACAATTTAACACTTTACTATAATCATCTAATTGATAATTGGCTTTTAAGAAAGTTTCATCTCATCTTCTTTCTTTTGTTTGCTTTCTTAAATCAATTTTTAGTTTATCTAAACAATTAAAGTTTTCCGAGCAATTTGATTGATCTTTCATTCAAAGTCCTCCCTTTTTACTTCTTATCTTTATTATAATTTTTTAAAACAGTCTTTTATGTAAAAATTATTGTGAGAAATATTGTTTAGTATGAAAATTTATTAGATATCCTATAAAGATTAACTTGTTATAATTATTTTAAAAGGAGTGTTTTACTATGTATAAAATGATTGCAATTGACTTGGACGGAACGGTTTTATCACACAAATGCGGTATTAATAAATTAACTAAACAAGCAATAAAAAGAGCACAAGAAAAAGGTATTAAAATCGTAATCGCAACAGGAAGAAATATTAACACAACAAGAGTTGCAGCTGAACAATTAGACTTAATGAATACAGGAATTCCATTTGTTAGTTTAAATGGTGGACAAGTTTTTAGTTATGAAACTGATGGTAGTGTTAAAGTTAGATATACTAAACATTTTACAAAAGAAGAAAGTAAAGAAATTTTTGAATTAGCTATGAAACATAAAGCTCACGTTTTTGCTTATGGATTAGATGAAAATACAGCTTATAAAAGTAAAGGATTTTCAATATTTGCTTTATGAATGAAAAGAAGAGTTAAAAGAGTTGTTAAAACTTATGACCCTAAAAAAGATCCAGATGCAATCATAACAAAATATATTTGTTTTGGTAAACGTCAAAATATGAGAGCTTTAAGAAAAGAAATTGAAGAAAAAGGTTATAGTATTTATTCATTTAGTTACATTACTAATGCTAAAGAAAATGTTGAAATCAACCCCAAATCAATTAATAAAGGTTATGCATTAGAATATATTGCTAATGAATTAAATATTAAACCGGAAGAAATTATTTTCTTTGGTGATGGAGAAAATGATATTGAAGCGTTAAAATTTGCTGGAACTGGAGTTGTAATGAAAAATTACTATCGTGATAATGTTAGAAAAGCAGCGAATGATATAACTGAATTAAGTTGTGATGATGGTGGAGTTGGACATTATATTTACAAACATGTTTTAAAAGAACCGATCCCTAAAAATTAATATTAATAACAAATAAAATTATAAAAAATATTTTATTTGTATTTTTTTTAAAACAATTTACAATTAAAAGTATTATATTTAAAAATAAAATTATTTATAGAAAAGAGATGAGAAAATGTTAAAACAAATTAATTACATAATTGTTGAATGACTAGATGTTATTTTTTCTCATTCTCAAATTAAAGAAATAACTTTAGAAACCGAAAGTCTCTCCTTAAGTAGGAGTCTTTTTAGACTTCTGTTATTGTATTTAAATTTATTAATATTCAATACAATGAATATAGGAGGAGAATTGTGAAAAATAATATATTAGAATTAAGAAACGTTACAAAAGAATTCGATGGTAGAGTTATTTTAAAAGGTATTAGTTTCAATATTAAAGAAGGGGAATTCATCACTTTTCTAGGACCTAGTGGATGTGGTAAAACTACAACATTAAAAATCATAGGTGGATTTGAAAAACCAAATAGTGGTGAAATTTTATTTGAAGATAAAAACTTATTACCTATTCCAATTAATAAACGCCAATTCAACACTATTTTTCAATCATATGCATTATTTCCACATTTAAATGTTTTTGAAAATATTGCTTTTGGGTTAAGAGTTAAAAAAACTAAACAAGACATGATCGAACGTGAAGTTGCTAAACAAATTCGTCAAGTTGGTTTAGAAGGATATGAAGAAAAAAAAGTTAGTGAATTAAGTGGTGGACAAAAACAACGTGTTGCAATTGCTAGGGCACTTGTTATGAAACCTAAAGTTTTATTATTAGATGAACCTATGGCTGCATTAGATGTTAAATTAAGAAAAACAATGCAAGAAGAATTAAAACGTCTACAACGTGAAATTGGAATTACATTTATTATGGTAAGTCACGATCAAGAAGAAGCATTAAGTATGAGTGATCGTGTTGTTGTTATGAATGATGGAATTATTCAACAAATCGGAACACCTGAAGAAATCTATAATGAACCAGAAAATGCATGAGTAGCTAACTTTATTGGTAGTTCAAATATCATAACTGATGGAACTTTTGTAAAAGATAATCTAGTTAAATTTGATGGTAAAGAATTTGTATGTATGGATACAAACTTCGGTGAAAAAGAAAAAAATATTGATATCGTAATAAGACCAGAAGACATAATTATCGATAAAGTAGATAAAGGATTTTTCAATGTAACAGTTATAAATACTACTTTTAAAGGAAATCTTTGAGAAATCATTGTTAAAACATCAAAAGGTAGAGAATGAATTATTGATACAATTGATGAATATAAAGTCGGGCAAAAAGTTTCTATTAAATGAAAATATGAAAGTATTCACGTTATGTGAAAAGAAGTTGAATAGTTTATGAAAGATAAAAATATAAAAGACATTCAAATTAGCGTAAGTGGTTTTAATCAAGAAGAACTTGAAGAAGCTATCGATGATCAAAAAGTACAAATAAAACGTGAAAATTTCAGAGTAAAAATAAAAGAAATTAATAACCGACTTTCAAAAACTAAAATATTTAATTTTGCAAAAGGAAAAGTATGACCGATATTATTACCATTTTTTGTAGTAATGTCATTTTTAGTTGTGCTTCCTTTAATTTTGATTGTTATTTATGCAATCGTTCAACCAGCTGATGGTATCAAATTATTTAGAATATCTATTGAAAAATTTATAACTTTATTTACTGATAATGATCTTATGATTTCATTATTGCTTTCAATCGCTTATGCATTTGTTTCTGGATTTATGTGTGTTTTAATGGGTTATCCTATTGCGTTAATTATGTCTAAAATGAGATCAAAAATACTAGCAAGAAATATGTGAGTAATTGTCACAATGCCTATGTGAATTTCTATGCTTTTAAAAGTTTTAGGACTTAGATCTTTATTTTATTTATTTGCAGCATCATCAATAGGTACACCTATTGCTATGGTTATTGGTATGACTTATATGTTCTTACCTTTTGCAATAGCTCCAATTTATGATTCATTAGAATCAAGACCTAGAGATTTAGAGCATGCTGCTCAAGATTTAGGTTGTTCACCGTTTAAAACTTTTTGAACTATAACATTACGTTCATCAATGCCAGGAGTCTTAACTGGATTTAGTTTAGTTTTAGTTCAAGCAGCAACTAGTCTGATAGTTGTTCACTATATGGGTGATGGAAAAATTAACTTAATTGCTCAAGCTATTGAATCATACTTCTTCCAAGGAAGTGATTTTGGATTCGGTGCAGCTATTTCAGTTGTTTTAGCAATCATGGTATTTGCTATTATTATAATTATGAAATTATTAAGTAATAAATTTGAAGTAAGGGGTGGTAAGAAAAATGAAAAGATTCTTAAAAAATAGCTACTTTGCAATAATTATCGCCTTTATTTATGCACCAATTGCTGCGATGGTTGTACTTTCGTTTAATGGTGGAGAAACTACTTTAGGATGAGAAGGATTTTCATTTAGATGATATTCAAGAATGTTTTCTGATTCACCATTTTTAAAATCTATTTTTACTTCAATATTTGTTGCAGTTATTTCAACAATTGTTTCAGTAATTATTGGAACTCTTGCTGCTATTGGTTTAAGTAAAACAAAAAGAGCAACAAGAAATAAATGATATTCAATTGCTAATATTCCTTTAATTAATGCTGATGTTGTGACTGCAGTTTCATTAATGATTGTATTTTTATTAAGTGGATTAAAATTTGGAATCATAACATTGATTATGGCTCACATTTCATTTAACGTTCCTTACGTATTAATTACAGTTATGCCTAGATTAAGAAAAATCGATCCAAGCTTAATTGATGCTAGTTATGATTTAGGTGCTAAGAACCACCAAGTTATGTTTAAAGTAATAATTCCTATTTTAAAACCAGCTATTATTACAGCAAGTGCAATAGCTTTTGCGATGAGTTTTGATGATTTTATTATTTCTTATTTTACTGGTGGAGATCAAACAAATATTTCTACATTTATTTATACAGCTAAAAAAATTAAACCTTTTGTATTTGCTTTTGGTACTGGTTTAGTTGCAATAATCGCTATTTGTATTATTACTTGAAATGCAATTGTTATTTATAAACAATACAAAACTGAAACAAAACAAAAAATACAAAACAACACTTATAAATTAAAAGAATTATCTAAATTAAATAAAGAATTAGAAAACTTAAAAGATATTTTAAATAATAAAACTATAATTAAAACTTCTTTTAGGTTAAGTTTATGGTTTAAATACTTTAGTTTAAAATTTAAATTATTTATTTTTAAAACTAATAACTATGATAAAAAGATTTCTAAACTTGAGTGAAAACAGTATAAATTAAAATCAAAAATAGGTAAAGAAAAACGTTATGAATCTAGATTAAAAAAAGCTAATAAAAAGCTAAGTCAACTAGACATACAATTAATAAAAACAACTGATGTTAAAAAAGCGGCTAAATTAACTTTACAAATTCAAAACCTAGAAGAAAAAATTGAGTTTTTAGAAGATAAGATAGAAGTTATTAAAGAACGTGAAAAAACTGCTAGTTTAAAAATTAAAAAAATTAAAGCTAAAATTAGAACTCTAAAAAAAGAATTAAAACAAGAAAAAGATCCATCTAAAAAACTTGTTGAATGATATAAAAATAAAATTAATTATCTTGAAGAATGAATCATAGAACTTGAAGAAGGAAAAGATCATTACAAGTTAAGAATGGTTGTTGAAAAATTACGTGATTTTCAAGATGTTAGAAAAAATATAATTAATGAATTAACAGATAAAATTGATGAAGTTTTATCTCAAATTTATACAAAAGTTTTAATCACAGATCAAATTGATGAAAAAATTCAAAATTGTGATGATCAAGATCAAATTCAACAATTAGAAGAAGAAAAACAAAAACTAATTTCAAACTTTGAAACTAAATATCAAATTAAAATTGATAAAAAACAAAAAGAATTTAACAAACTAAGTGAACACGTAATTAATTTACAAAAGAAATTGTTAATTAAAAATCAATCAAAATATCACGCAAAATCATTTGTTACTAGAACTTGAAAAACTTTTTCAGTTGTTATTATAACAGCAGGTGCATTTTCAGGATTAACTACTGCTTATGTTTTAAATAATAGATATGATTTAATTGTCGCTAACTGAGGAGAGTATATTGATACTAAACTAATAAAAAAATTTGAAGAACTTAATAATGTAAAAATAAGTTATCAAACTTATGATTCAAATGAGAACTTATATAATAAAATTCAAACTGTTGGATATGATGTTATGGTTCCTAGTGATTATATGATCCAACGTTTAGCTAATGAAAATAGAATTCAAAAACTAGACTATTCTAAAATAAATGTTCGAGCTACATTTAAAGGTACAGATGGAAAAGAATTTTCTATTAATAAAGATAAACAAAAAGATAAATATTTTGAAATTCAAACCCCATTACTAGAAACAATGGTTAAATCTCAAGTTAAAGTTATTGAACAGAAAATAAATGAAAGTGAAAATAACAATAAACTAGATCTAGAAGGAAAATACTTAGATACTGGTTCAATTATAGATTATGCAGCTCCTTACTTATGAGGAGATATGTCAATTGTTGTTAATCCAACCCTTGAAAACATACAATTCTTAGAAAAACAAAAAGTTGAATTTATTGAAGGAAGCGAAACTGAAATAAAAAATTCAACTTTAAGTTGAGATATTTTATTGAAAGCAGCTGAAGCTGGAAAAAATGTTGTTTTAAATAATGATCCAAAAAATATCTTTATGATTGGTGCTCAACTTGCTGGTCAAACAGTTAATATAGAAAGCAAAGAACTTGTGGATAAAGCTGCGGAGCATATTTTAAAATTAGTTAGAAATCCTAACGTTTCATTAAATGGTGATGATTTAATTGATAAGGCAACAGATGGTAAATTTGATTTTGCTTTTATGTATAACGGTGATGCTGCTACTGCAAACACCCTTAGAGATGAAGAAGGGGATCCGATTGGTGGAACAAAGGGATACATCTTCGGTAGACCAAATAAAAAACATGAAATTAAAGTTGGTGATAAGACAGAAATAAGATATGAAACAACAAATATCTATTCTGATAGTATGGTTATTTCAAAAGATTGTAAAAACTTAGAATTATCATATAAATTTATTAACTTTATATATGAAAACGCTTTTGCTGTTTCTGAATATGTAGGTCAAGCCTCTCCTTTAGTTAGTGTTGATGAAGAAATTACAAGTGATAAAAAAGATGAGGAAGGATTCTACTGAGAATCTAAAAATCTATATCTTCCAATAACTTCTCAAGGTGATAAATTCAAACTAAATGGTAATGAAAAATTAGCTTATACATACAATGGAAAAGTTGATAATTATTTAGTTAATAGATTTACAAAAATAGTTGCAGGAAAAAGATAGTCTTTCGAGACTATTTTTTTATCTTTATTTAGATTGTTTTTACTAACTTTTTACCTTTTAGAAAATAATGAAAAAATAGGTATAGTATTTTTATATAAAATAGTGTAGAATATAAATTGCATGTATATTTTGTGTGCTCTATTACAACACACTGGTAAGTGTTGTTGATAAAATTATAAAACAGGAGGTCAGCATGGCAGAACAAAAAATGAGAATTAAATTAAAAGGCTATGATCACGCTATTGTTGATCAAAGCATCGCTAAAATAATTCAAGCTGCTGAAGGTACTGGTGCTAAAG
Source organism: Mycoplasma sp. HU2014 (assembly GCF_001199495.1). Taxonomy (GTDB): domain Bacteria; phylum Bacillota_I; class Bacilli_A; order Mycoplasmatales; family Mycoplasmataceae; genus Mycoplasma. The sequence continues at coordinate 8,455 of NZ_LFYS01000074.1, forward strand.
TTCGTGGACCAATCCCATTACCAACAGAAAAACAAATTATTACTATTTTAAGATCTGTTCACGTTTACAAATACTCAAGAGAACAATTTGAAATGAGAACACACAAAAGATTATTAGAAATTTTAAACCCAACACCAGCTACAATGGATGTTCTAAAAAGAGTTCAATTACCTAGCGGTGTAGATATTGAAATTAAATTATAATAATCTTCTTAAATTCATTAGAAAATACAAAATATAAAAATTTGCCCGAATATACATGATTATCAATTAGGAGGAAAACAATGAAAGGAATCTTAGGACGTAAATTGGGAATGACTCAAGTATTTACTGAAGCAGGACAATTAGTACCAGTTACAGTAGTTGAAGTTCAACCAAACACAGTTTTACAAGTTAAAACACAAGAAACTGACGGATATACAGCTGTTCAATTAGGAACTGTTGATAAAAGAGTTAACTTAGTAAACAAACCTGAATTAGGACACTTCAAAAAATCTAATTCAGCTCCTAAGCGCTTCGTAAAAGAAATCAGAAACATGACTGGATATGAACTAGGTCAAGTTATTACTGCTAGTGATGTATTCGTTTCTGGTGAATACGTTGATGTTACAGGAATTACTAAAGGTAAAGGATTTGCTGGAGGAATTAAAAGACATAATTACTCACGTGGACCAATGGCACATGGATCAGGATACCATCGTGGAATAGGTTCAATGGGAGCAATCATTAACCGTATCTTTAAATCTAAAAAAATGGCAGGTCACATGGGACACGCTAAAAGAACTATCCAAAACTTAGAAATCATTGCAATTGATTCAACAAACAACTTAATGTTAATTAAAGGATCAATTCCAGGACCTAAAAAAGGATTTGTTCAAATTAAACAAAATGTTAAAGGACTACAAAGCAAACAAGCAGCAGAATTATTAAATAGAAATGCAAAAGTTGAAGCAGAATCAACAGAAGCTTAATTAGAGAGGTAACAGATGAAAATACAAGTTTTAAATATTAAAGGTAATGAAGTTAAAGAAATTACTTTAAATGATAACGTATGAGGAATCGAACCTCACCAACAAGCTATTTATGACACTGTTGTTGCTCAACAAGCTGCTTTAAGACAAGGAACTAGAAAAGTTAAAACCCGTGCTGAAGTTTCTGGAGGAGGACGTAAACCTTGAAAACAAAAAGGTACTGGACGTGCTCGTCAAGGATCTATTAGAGCACCTCAATGAAGAGGTGGGGGAGTTGTCTTTGGTCCAACACCTGATATTAATTACACAAAAAGTGTTAACAAAAAAGTTAGAGCTTTAGCTTTCAGATCAGTATTATCATTAAAAGCTAAAGAAAACAATCTTGTAATCGTTGACAAATTTGAATTTGCAAAACCATCTACAAAAGGTATGGTTGAAGTAATGAAAGATTTAAAAATTGATGATCAAAAAACACTAATCGTTACTAAAGAAAAAGATGAGTTAGTATTAAAGTCAGCAAACAACATTAGTAAAATTAAAACATTAGCTGCTAACCAATTAAATGTATTTGACTTACTAAATGCAACTAAATTATTAATTACAGAAGAAGCTGTTTTAGCGGTTGAGGGGGTATACGCATAATGCACTTAACAGAAGTTATTAAAAAGCCTGTGTTAACAGAAAAGTCATACATGGGACACCAAAATGGTGTGTATACATTCTTAGTAGATAAAAAAGCTAACAAAGTTCAAATTAAAAAAACTTTTGAAGAAATCTTTGAAGTTAAAGTATCATCAGTTAGAACTATGAACTATGACGGAAAAGAAAAAAGAGTGGGAAGATTTGTTGGAAAAACAAACTCATTCAAAAAAGCAATCATCACTTTAAAAGCTGGTGAACAATTAGAAGTCTTAAATGACTTAGCAGAATAAGCGACTTATAGATAGATCTACCCGGATAAATTATTGTAAGCGCATTAAATAGAAAGGGAAAAACATGGCAATTAAGAAATATAAATCAACAACTAATGGTCGTAGAAATATGACTACAATTGATTATTCAAAAATTCTTACAACAGATACACCTGAAAAATCATTAGTTGTTTCAAAAAGTTCTAAAGCCGGAAGAAATAACCGCGGTTTAATCACTACTCGCCATAAAGGTGGGGGACACAAACAAAAATACCGTGTTATTGATTTCAAAAGAAACAAAAGAGATGTTGTTGGAACAATAGCATCAATCGAATATGATCCAAACAGAAATGCATTCATCTGTTTAGTAAACTACTTAGACGGAGAAAAACGTTACGTATTATTTGCTAAAGGAATGCAAGTAGGAATGAAAATTGTTGCATCAGAAAACGCTGATATTAAAGTTGGTAATGCTGCACCATTAAAAAACATTCCTGAAGGTACTTTAATTCACAATGTTGAATTAAAACCAGGAAAAGGTGGACAAATGGCAAGAAGTGCCGGTTCATCAGTTCAAATTTTAGGAAAAGATGATGATGGTAAATATGTAACTTTACGTTTATCATCTGGAGAAGTTAGAAAAGTTTTAGCTGAATGTTATGCAACAATCGGTGAAGTTGGAAACGAAGAATACAATTTAGTTAACTGAGGAAAAGCAGGACGTAATCGTTGAAGAGGAATTCGTCCAACTGTTCGTGGATCTGTAATGAACCCTAACGACCACCCACACGGAGGAGGAGAAGGACGTACTCCAATTGGACGTAAATCTCCAGTTACTCCATGAGGAAAACCAGCATTGGGTGTAAAAACAAGAAACACAAGAAAAGCTTCAGAAAAACTAATTGTAAGAAGACGTAATAAAAAATAATAGAAAGGGAGAATAAATAAATATGGCAAGATCATTGAAAAAAGGACCATTTGTTGATGAAAGCTTATTTAAAAAAGTTGAATCAGCTAAAGATGGAGAAGTAATCAAAACTTGATCACGTAGATCAACTATTTTCCCTGAATTCATCGGTAAAACATTCGGTGTTTATAACGGAAAAGAATTTATCCCAGTTTATGTTACTGAAGATATGGTTGGAAACAAATTAGGTGAATTTTCTCCAACTCGTAAATTCGGTGGACATGGTGACGATAAGAAAAAAGGTAAGAAAAAATAATAGGAAGGGATAAGAATTAATATGGAAGCAAAAGCAAAATTATCTATGATTCGTATCTCTCCTAGAAAAGTTAGATTAGTAGCAGATACAATCAGAAACAAGCCTGTAGCAAATGCAATTGCAATTCTACAAAACACAAACAAAGATGCAGTTGAACCTGTATTAAAATTATTAAACTCAGCTATCGCTAATGCTGTTAACAACAACGGTATGGATGCTGATAAATTATTCGTTAAAACAATTTTTGTTAACGAAGGACCAACATTAAAACGTTTTAGACCAAGAGCTCACGGTAGAGCATATGAAATTCTAAAAAGAACTAGCCACGTTGTAATCGTGGTAAGTGACGAAAGATAGAAAGGACAAGTAGAAAATGGGACAAAAAGTATCACCAAATGTTTTACGTTTAGGAATTGTTAGAGATTGAGAAAACAGATGATATGCTGAAAAAACTCAATACGTTAAATGATTAGATCAAGATATTAAAATTCGTAATGCTGTATTCAAATTATTAAAAGATGCTGCTGTATCAAAAATTGATATCGAAAGAACTACTAAAGATTTAACTTTAATCATTAAAACTGCTCGTCCAGCTATCGTTTTAGGCCAAGAAGGTAAAAATGTTGAAAACATCGCTTTAACTGTTAAAAAAACAGTTAAAAATAGAAACTTAAAAGTTAATGTTAAAGTTGTTGAAATTTCAAACCCTGATGCTGATGCAACTTTAGTTGCTAGATGAATTGGAGAACAAATCACAAACCGTGCTTCATTCAGAACAGTTCAAAAATTAGCAATTAGAAAAGCTTTAAAAGCAGGAGTTAAAGGAATTAAAACTGCTGTAAGTGGACGTTTAGGTGGAGTTGAAATGGCTCGTACTGAAGGTTACTTAGAAGGATCAGTTCCTCTATCAACTTTAAGAGCTAATGTTGATTACGCTTTATATGAAGCTCCAACTACTTATGGACAAATCGGAGTTAAAGTTTGAATTAACCATGGTGAAGTTTTAGGAAGCATGAAAAATTCTAAAAACTCTTCATCAGTTATGGAAAAAACAAAAGCTAATAAAGGAGGTAAGAGATAATTATGTTAATGCCAAAAAGAACTAAATATCGTAAACCTCACAGAGTTAGTTATGAAGGAAAAGCTAAAGGAGCTAAAGAAATTAACTTTGGTGAATTTGGATTAATGGCTTTAGATGGTGCTTGAATTGACAACCACCAAATCGAAGCAGCACGTATTGCTATGACTCGTTACATGAGACGTGATGGAAAAATCTGAATGAGAATTTTCCCACATATGTCAATGTCTAAAAAACCTGCAGAAGTACGTATGGGATCAGGAAAAGGGAACCCAGAAAAATGAGTAGCAGTTGTTAAAAAAGGAACAGTTATGTTTGAAGTTGCTCAAGTTAGTGAAGAAGTTGCAAGAGAAGCTTTAAGATTAGCTGCTCACAAACTTCCAATTCGTTGTAAATTTGTTAAAAGAGGTGAAAATTAATGGCTAAATCAAAAATGACAAATATTAGAAATTTATCAGTTGATGAATTAATCAAAGCTGGTGAATCTAAAAGAGCTGAATTATTTGCTTTAAAATTCCAAGCAGCAGTTGGAAGTTTAGAACAAACTCACCGTATTAAAGAAATTAAAAAAGAAATTGCAAGAATTGAATTAACTTTAGCTGAAAGACGTTTAAGCGGAGAAAACACTAATAAAGTTATCAAAGCTGATTACAACGCAGCAGTTGCTGAAGCAGAAAAAGCAGGAAAAGAAGTTAGAGCAAAACAAAGAAAAATGATCGAAGAACAATACAATCAACAATTTGGAACTGAAGTAGAAGAAAGCGACATGCAACAAGCTATGACTGAAGCAATGGCTGCAGGCCAAGAAGAAAAAGCTGAAGTTAAAGCTGAAGAAAAAAAAGAAGCAAAAAAACCAAGTCCTAGAAAAAAAGTAACAAAGGAGAACGAAGACGATGCAAAGAAATAGTAGAAGAACATTAATCGGTAAAGTTGTTTCTGACAAAATGGACAAAACTATTACTGTGTTAGTTGAAACTTACAAAAACCACCCAATCTACAAAAAACGTGTTAAATATTCTAAAAAATATAAAGCACACGATGAACAACAAATCGCTCAAATGGGTGATAAAGTTGAAATTATGGAAACACGTCCTTTATCAAAAACTAAAAACTTTAGATTAGTTAAAGTTATTGAAAGAGCAACTTTATAATAGGAGATAAAATTATATGATTCAAACATTATCTAAATTAAAAGTAGCAGATAACTCAGGTGCTAAAGAAGTTCGTGTTATTCGTAACTTAGGTGGTTCAGTTAGAAAATTCTCAGGTATTGGTGACATTATTGTTTGTTCAGTTATTTCTGCAGCTCCAGGTGCAGTTGTTAAAAAAGGTCAAGTTGTTAAAGCTGTTATTGTTAGAACTACTCGTGAATTAAGAAGAGAAGATGGAACATACATTAAATTTTCTGAAAACGCAGCAGTATTAGTAAAAGATGATAAATCACCACGTGGAACTCGTATTTTCGGTCCAATCGCACGTGAAATTAAAGAAGCAGGATTTGCAAAAATTGCATCTCTAGCTCCAGAAGTATTATAGGGGGAACCAGCAAATGGCAAAATCAAAAATCTTAAAAGGTGACGTGGTTAAAGTAATCGCTGGTTCACATAAAGGTGAATTAGGACCAATCATCTCATTATCAAAAGACAAACAATGAGTATCAGTTCAAGGAATTAACGTTAAAAAACACGTTAAACCTTCAAATCAAGATACTGAAGGTGGAATTAAAGAAATTCCAGCAAAAATCCATATTTCAAACGTAGCATTACAAGATCCAAAAAACAAAGAAGCTACTACAAGAGTTGGATTTGAAATTACTGATGGTAAAAAAATTCGTGTTGCTAAAAAATCAAAATCACAAATCAAAAGCGCTAGATAATTAGAAGGGAATAGATAAGTTATGAAATCAAGATTAGAAATCAAATACAAAGAACAAATCGTTCCTGAATTATTTAAAGAATTAAACTACAAATCAGTAATGCAAGTACCAAAAATTGAAAAAATCGTTATAAATATGGGAATCGGAGATGCTACAACTGATACTAAAAAATTAGATGCAGCAGTATCTGAATTAGAAAAATTATCTGGTCAAAAACCATTAATTACAAAAGCTAAAAAATCATTAGCGGTATTCAAATTAAGAGAAGGAATGCCAATCGGAACTAAAGTTACTTTAAGAGGTAAAAAAATGTATGATTTCTTAGATAGATTAATCAACGTTGCTTTACCACGTGTTCGTGACTTTAGAGGTGTGTCAAAAACTTCATTTGATGGATTTGGAAATTATACAACAGGTATAAAAGAACAAATCATTTTCCCAGAAATTGATTATGATAAAGTCCAAAGATTACGTGGTATGGATATCACAATTGTAACTTCTGCTAAAACTAACAAAGAAGCGTTCGCATTATTAGAAAAAATGGGAATGCCATTCGAAAAATAATAAAGGGAGACTGTATAGATGGCTAAAAAATCATTAAAAGTAAAACAACAAAAACATCAAAAATTTGCTATTAGAAATTACACACGTTGTAATAACTGTGGTAGACCACACGCTGTGCTTAAAAAATTTGGAATTTGCCGTGTTTGCTTTAGAAAATTTGCTTATGAAGGACAAATTCCTGGTATTAGAAAAGCTTCATGATAGAAATTAAGAAAGGAATCAATTAGATATGACTACAGATGTTATTGCAGATATGTTAACTCGAATTAGAAATGCTAATCAAAGATACTTAAAAACTGTAAGTGTTCCATCAAGTAAAGTAAAATTAGAGATAGCAAGAATTTTAAAAGAAGAAGGATTCATTTCAAACTTCACTGTTGAAGGTGATGTTAAAAAAACTATCACTATCGAATTAAAATACCAAGGAAAAACTAGAGTAATTCAAGGATTAAAGAAAATTTCAAAACCTGGTTTAAGAGTTTATGCACAAGCTAACGAAATCCCACAAGTTTTAAACGGATTAGGTATCTCAATCGTTTCAACATCACAAGGAATTATGACTGGTAAAAAAGCTCGCCTAGCAAACGCTGGTGGAGAAGTATTAGCATTTATTTGATAGTAAGGAGATAGAAAATATGTCACGTATAGGAAACAGAATATTAGCTATCCCTAGTGGAGTTGAAATTACAGTATCAGCAGACAATACAGTTACAGTTAAAGGATCAAAAGGAACATTATCAAAACAATTTTCACCATTAATCTCAATCGAAGTAGCTGATAATCAAGTAGCTACAAAAAGATCAAATGAACAAAAACACACAAAACAATTACACGGAACAACTAACTCATTACTTTCAGGAATGATTACTGGAGTTAATGAAGGTTTCAAAGAAGAATTAGTAATTACTGGGGTTGGGTATAAAGCTGCAATTAATGGACAAAAATTAAACTTAAGCTTAGGATACTCTCACCCAATTGAATTTATGATTCCAGAGGGTGTAACTATTCAAGCACCCAAACCAACTGAATTAGTTATTACTGGAATTGACAAACAATTAGTTGGAGAAGTTGCAGCAAACATTAGAGCATACAGAAAACCTGAACCTTACAAAGGAAAAGGAATTAAATACAAAGATGAAATTATTATTAGAAAAGAAGGGAAAGCAGCTGGTAAATAGAACCAGAGCTTAAGGTTATAGGACATGAAATTTACTAAATCAGAAGCAAGAAAACGTAGACACTTTATAGTAAGACAAAAAGTTAGCGGAACAGCTGCAAGACCAAGATTAAACGTATTTAAATCAAACACAAACTTTTATGCTCAAATAATTGATGATACTAAAGGAGTTACATTAGTATCAGCTTCAACTTTAAAAATGGACTTAAAAAACAAAGCAAACAAAGAAGCAGCTCAAATGGTTGCTCAAGAAATTGCTAAAAAGGCTTTAGCTGCAAATATCAATGAAGTAGTATTCGACCGTGGTGGGTATTTATACCATGGTAAAGTAAAAGCTTTTGCTGAAGCAGCAAGAGAAGCAGGATTAAAATTCTAAGAAAGGGTGGAAGAAAAAATGACAGCAGAAATGAACGCAGTAGAATTAAACGAAACTAACGTTAATGTTGAAAAAGCTTCTACTCAAAAACCAGAAAACAAAAAATTTGATAGAAAAGCTAAGTCAAATAATAAACCAGTTAGAACTGTAAAAGATGATTTTGAAGAAAAAGTAGTAACAATTAGACGTGTTACTAAAGTTACTAAAGGTGGACGTCACTTCCGTTTCGCAGCAGTTGTTGTTGTAGGAAACAAAAAAGGTCTAGTTGGAATGGGAACTGGAAAAGCTAACGAAGTTCCTGAAGCAATTAAAAAAGCAATTAAAGAAGCTAAGAAAAACTTAATAGCTGTTTCATTAAGAAATGGAACAGTTCCACATGAAGTTTTAGGTACTTTTGGTGCTGGAAAGATTTTAATTAAGCCAGCTAAAGTTGGTACTGGAGTTATTGCCGGAGGACCAGCACGTGCAGTTATTGAATTAGCAGGTATTTCAGACGTTTATGCTAAATCTTTAGGAAGCAACAACCCAATCAACATGATTAGAGCTACAATGCAAGGATTACAATCAATGCAAACTTTAAAAAGAGTTCATGAATTAAGATATGGTAAAGTTGATAAAGAAGCTAATCAAGAAGTTGCAGAAAAAAAAGCAGTTAAACCAGTTAGAACTGTAAAAGTTTCAGCTAAAAAAGTAGCAGAAGAAACAGTTGAATAATAAAAAGGAGCCGTAAATTATGAAATTAAATGAATTAAAATACACTCCAGGTAGCAAAAAAGAAGCTACTAGAGTAGGTAGAGGAATGGCTTCTGGAAAAGGTAAAACTGCTACTAGAGGTCACAAAGGACAAAACTCACGTTCAGGTGGTGGAGTTCGTCCAGGATTTGAAGGAGGACAAACACCATTATTTAGAAGATTACCTAAAATTGGATTCACTTCTCCTAACCAAAAAGAATACGTAATTTTAAATCTAAGCGATTTAGAAGCATTAAATTTATCAGCAATCAATCATGAAACTTTAATTGATGCTAAAATCATTAAAAACAACAAAACTTTAGTTAAAATATTAGGTAAAGGATCATTAACTAAAAAAGTTGATGTTAAAGTTAATAAAGTTTCAAAATCAGCACATGCTGAAATTGAGAAACTTGGAGGAAAAGTAGAGGTGATGTAATTATGGCAAAAAAAACTGTTAAGGATAAAACTAATCAAAACAGAAATTTTGCTTTAAGATCACTCAACAAAAAAAACGATTTTGTAAAGACAAATTTCTTCATTAAAAACAAGGATTTGGTTTATAGAATCGTTTTTACATTATTAGCACTTTTAATAATTAGAATTGGAGTGTATATTACTGTTCCGGGAGTTAAATTAAATTCTAACTTTGCTAGTGAAACTGCAAGAATCCAATTCTTCCAATTACTTTCTACTCTAGGAGGGGGAAGTATTGGTAGATTCTCAATTCTTTCATTAGGAGTTTCTCCTTATATTACAGCATCAATTATTGTTCAATTACTTTCAACTGATGTAATTCCTGTTTTAACTAGATGAAATAAATCAGGAGAAAGAGGAAGAAAAAAACTTGATAAGTTAACAAAAATTATTATGATACCGTTTGCAATTATGCAAGCAGAAGCAACAATTTTTACACTATCAAGTCGTGGAGATTTAATAATACCTGGTTGAGATGATCCAAATGCTTTAGCTAGTGCAGCATTTTATTACGTATTAGTTCCGCTAATTATGTTAGCAGGTTCATTTTTAATGTTATGAATATCTGATCAAATTACTATTAAAGGAATTGGAAATGGTATTTCTATAGTTATTTTCTTAGGAATTGTAGTTTCAATGCCTTCTAACTTAATTGCAACATACAACTTCTGAATTTCAGATACAGGAGAAGAAGCAAATATATTCTTTTCAGGATTCTTAAACTTCTTAATTTATATTGGAGTGTTCTTCTTGGTTATTTTTTCAGTTGTATTGATGAATGAAGCTGAAAGAAAAATTCCTATTCAACAAACTGGATCAGGATTAACTGATTCTCAAGAACACACTCCTTACTTACCATTAAAAATAAATAATGCAGGAGTTATTCCGGTAATCTTTGCATCAGCAATTATTTCAACACCGGTTACTATTTCTCAAATTATAGAAGTGGTTAATCCAGAAAGTGGTTTTGTTCATTTTACTAGAGACTATTTAGGATTTGACACTTGATATGGTATATCAACATTTGGTGTATTGATTATATTATTTACATTCTTATATTCACAAGTGCAAATTAACCCTGAAAAAATATCTGAAAACTTCCAAAAATCAGGAACGTTTATCCCTGGAATAAAACCAGGAGATGACACAATAAAATATCTATCATCAACAATTAATAGATTATCTGTTGTGGGATCAATTTTCTTAGCAATAGTTTCTGTTCTTCCTTATGTTATTTCTAAATTAACTAACCTACCATCTAACTTAGCGATTGGTGGTACTGGATTAATTATTTGTATATCAGTAGCAATTCAAACTACTCAACAACTAAAAGGAAGACTTATTCAACAAAATTTCATTGAAAAGAAAAAAGAAAAGTTTACTGAAGAATCATCTTCTTCACAAACTTCTCACATTTGATAAAAGGCTTATATGCCTTTTTTATTGCTTAATTTATATAATTGTAATAATATTAATATACTTATATTTAGGAGTAGTTATGCAATTAGACAAAGAGATTATTTTTGAAGAATTAAAACAATTAGCTACTAGAGCTTATTGTCCATATTCAAACTTTAGAGTTTCATGTATAGTTTATTTAAAAAATGGTGAAAAAATACTTGGTGTTAATGTTGAAAATGCAGCGTATAATCCATGTATTTGTGCTGAAAGATGTGCACTACCACAACTATATGCTCAAGGTTATGGTAAAGATGATGTTGAATTACTAGCATTATACACTGACAGTAAAACATTTGGTTCACCTTGTGGGACTTGTCGCCAAACAATGTCAGAACTTTTAAATGCAGATCAAAAAACTTATATGTTTAACCAAAATGGATTTATTGGAGAATATTTAGTTAGTGATTTTTTACCTTATGCTTTTAGTGATAAAAATCTTCAATCTTAATTTAACAACTATTTATTCATAGGTTTTAAATTAAATTAAATTAAATTAATTATTTTCTAGTGTTATAAAATTAATTTTGTAGTAAGTAAGAAAGAGGAAATATATGAACATTATGTTATTAGGAGCTCCAGGATCAGGAAAAGGAACTCAAGCTGAAAAATTAGTTAACCAACTTTGTTTTATTCAAGTATCAACTGGAGATTTAATGAGAAAAGAAATTGTTGATAATTCAAAATTAGGTCAAGAGTGTGCAACATATATGAACGCTGGTAAATATGTACCAGATAGCATTGTAAATGCAATTGTTGAAGAATTTTTAAAAAAAACAAATGATAAATTAATTTTTGATGGTTATCCTAGAACTTTAGATCAAGCAAAAGCATTAGATGAAATGTTAATAAAATTAAATAAAAAAATTAATGTTGTATTTTATATAGATGTTAATGATGATCTTTTAATTAAAAGAATTAGTGGAAGATTAGTTTGTCCTAAATGTAAAGCAAGTTTTAATACTATATTTAGAAAACCTAAAGTTGATAATGTATGTGATTTTGATAATACAACTTTAGTAAGACGTGCAGATGACGAACCAGAAAAAGTTAAAGTAAGATTAGAAACTTATTCAACTCAAACTTTACCATTAATTAGTTATTATAGAGATGCAACTAAATTCGTTGAAATACAAGCTGATGATTTAACTGCTGATCAAGTATTTGACACTATTAAAGGAGAATTAAAATAGAATGGTAACTATTAAAACACCAGAACAAATTCAAAAAATTAGAACTGCTTGTAAAGTTCTTGCTCAAGGTTTAGATATATTAAAAAAAATGATTAAACCTGGAGTAAACTGTTTAGATTTAGATAAAGCTTTTGAAGAATTTATAATTTCTAAAGGTTGTAAATCAAACTTTAAAGGATATCATGGTTTTCCTAAAACAATCTGTATTTCAATTAACGATCAATTAGTTCACGGGATACCTCAAGACAGAATTTTACAAGATGGCGATATTGTAAGCATCGATGCAGGATGTACTTTTGAGGGTTGACACGCAGATAGTGCATTTACTATGCTTTGTGGAATTGCAAAAGATAAAAAAAATGATATACTTATATCGGTCACTGAAAAATCACTAGAACTTGCTATAGAGCAAGTCAAACCTGGAACAAGACTAGGAACTATAGGTAACACTATTCAAAAATATGTTGAATCACATGGTTTTAGTCTTCCAAGAGATTACACAGGTCATGGAATAGGACAATCATTACATGAAGATCCTTTTATTCCTAACTTTGGTGTAGAAAATACTGGAATGAGATTACAAGCAGGGATGATTATTTGTATAGAACCGATGGTTCAAATCGGAACTCATAAAACTAAAACAGCTGCTGATAATTGAACAGTATATTCAGCTGATCACAGTATGGCAGCACATTTCGAGCACACAATACTTGTAACTGAAGATGGTTGCGAAGTATTGACAAAATTATAAGGAGGTATAACCAATGGCTAAAGAAACTGAAATGGAATTTGAAGGTACTGTTGTTGAAGTGCTTCCTAATGCTCAATTTAGAGTGCAATTAGAAAATGGAATAGTTATTAATGCCCACGTGTCAGGTAAAATCCGCATGCACTACATCCGCATTTTACCTGGAGATAAAGTAACTATTGTAATATCACCATACGATATGACACGTGGAAGAATTACTTATAGAAAAATTGCAAAGTAATTAGTTTATATAGGCAATATTTATTTTAAAATCAGTGAAAACTGATTTATTGTCTTTATTTTATATATAAAAAGTACGGAGGTTTAAAGATGAAAGTTAGATCATCAGTCAAACAAATTTGCGACAAATGTCGTGTAATTAGACGTAAAGGCCGCGTAATGATTATTTGTGTAACACCAAAACACAAACAAAGACAAGGTTAATAGTTTAATTAATTTTTTAGAAAGGATACGTTAATATGGCTCGTATTAGTGGAGTAGAAATCCCAAATGATAAAAGAGTTGTTATTTCATTAACATACATTTACGGAATTGGATTATCAACATCTCAAAATGTTTTAAAAGCATTAAACATTTCTGAAGATATCCGTGTTAAAGATTTAACAGAAGAACAAATGAAAAATATCTCTGCAGAAATCTCAAAATACAAAACTGAAGGAGAATTACGTAGAGAAGTATCATTAAACATCAAACGTTTAATGGAAATTGGAAGTTACAGAGGTTTAAGACACCGTAAAGGATTACCCGTTAGAGGACAATCATCAAAAACTAACGCAAGAACAGTAAAAGGTCCAAGAAAAACTGTAGCTAATAAGAAAAAATAATAGGTAGAAAGAAGGAAAGTTAAAATGGCAAATCCAAAACCACAAGGTAAAAAAAGAATTAAGAAAAATATTCCTAAAGGTATTGCTCACATTCATTCTACTTTTAACAATACCATTGTTACTATTAGTGATGAAAAAGGAAATGTTCTTTCTTGATCAAGTGCTGGAGCATTAGGATTTAAAGGTTCTAAAAAATCTACACCTTATGCAGCTCAATTAATTTCTGAAGCTGCTGCTAAAGGTGCTATGGATAACGGAGTTAAATCTGTTGCAGTTGAAGTAAAAGGTCCAGGTCCAGGTCGTGATGCAGCTGTTAGAGCATTACAAATGGCAGGATTAGATATTAATTCAATCAAAGATACAACACCAATACCACACAACGGAGTGCGTCCAAGAAAACGCCCAAGAGGTTAATAATATGAAAAGATTTATGAGACCAGAATTCACTCTTCTAAAAGAAGGGCAAGATAAAAATTACGGAAAATTTAGTGTATCACCTTTAGAAAGAGGATTTGGTACAACTTTAGGTAATGCTATTAGAAGAACTTTATTAGCAGCAACCCCAGGAGCTAGTGTTTACGCAATTAGAATTGCTGGTGCTGCTCATGAATTCACATCAATTCCAGGAATAGTTGAAAACGTTACAAGAATTATCTTAAACATTAAACAATTAGTTTTAAAAATTGATTCAGAAATGTATAAAGATGAAGAAAGTGTTGAAATTAAAATCAAAACTAACGTTGAAGGAGAAGTTTATGCTTCTGATCTTGAAGTTCCTGCTGGTGTAGAAATTTTAAGTAAAGATTTATTAATAGCGACTGTTAGTGAAGGTGGAGTTTTAGACTTAGTATTATATGCTAAAAACTCACGTGGATACAAATCATTCAAAGATAACAAAAACGAAAGAAATATTGAACCAGGAATGATAACAATTGACTCAAATTACTCACCAATTGTTAAAGTTGCTTATGCTGTTGATTCTACAAAAATTGGTAAATCAATCGATTTAGAACAATTAGAATTAGAAGTTGAAACTGACGGTTCAATTACAGCAGTTGAAGCTGTAAGTATTGCAGCTAAAGTTTTAGTTGCTCACTTAGAGTTCTTTGTTAACTTAAACCATGAAATTAGTGATGTTGAAATTATCGGTTTAGAAAACGATGAAGAAAAAGAATTAGATAAAACTATTGAAGAGTTAGACTTAACTCAAAGAAGTTTAAACTGCTTAAAACGTGCAGGAATCGATACTTTAAGAGAATTAATTTCTAAAAATGAAGATGAAATTGGATCAATCAGAAACCTAGGTCGTAAATCATTAAAAGAAATTAAAGAAAAAGTTGCTCAATTAAGATTAACTTTTAAACAATAATATATTAATTAATAGGAGGTAAACATGTCATACATTCAAAAACGTGGTCAAAACACAGCATGAAGAACTAGCTTAATGCGTAATTTAACAACTGAATTAATCGTTAATGAAAGTTTAGAAATTACTGAAACTAGAGCAAAAGAATTAAGAAGACATTTTGATAAAATGATCACATTAGCAAAACGTGGTGATTTACACGCAAGACGTCAAGCTGCTAGTTGATTAAGAGATACTCAAGCTAACAAAAAAGAAACAGCATTACAAAAATTATTTAATGAATTAGCAAAAAAATACGAAAAAAGAAATGGTGGATACACTAGAATTCTTAAATTAGATAACCGTAAAGGTGATAATGCACCTATGGTTATTATTGAATTAGTCTAGTCTCAAACAAATAAGGTTTTCGAAACCTTATTTTTTTATTTGTATATAATATATTTAAAATAGTAATAAAGTAAAGAGAGATGAGAATTATGGCAGACAAATTAGCTACAGTATATCACGTGACACCATATGAAGGAAAATGACAAGTTAAAGGTGTTGGAAATTCAAGACCAAGCAAACTATTTAATACTCAAAAAGAAGCTATTGCTTATGCTAATGAACTAACCAAAAAACGCTCTGGATCGGTAATCATTCACAGACCAAGTGGTAGAGTAAGAGATAGTATTAGTAATAAAAATAAGAAATAGCTTAACCTAAAAATCAACAGAATGCGAAAGTATCAACTGATACTTTTTTACTATAATTTTGATATTTTTTAAAACTTGTTAGAAATATTTTCTGATTGTGTTTTATGTTTAATTTTTAATATGTTTAATTTATAATTAATATAAACATGTCTAAAAATAGAATTGGGGTTTTTTGGATGGAAAATAAAAAAATGTTTGATGAATTTGATGCTAGTAAAATTACTGAAAAGAACTTAAACGACTTTAAAATTTCAATAAATAAATTATATGTAAAATTATCTGAATTAAGTCATAGATACATTAATTTAATAAGACAAAACGAAATTGACAAAAGCAAAAAAAAAGTTTTAAAAGAAGAGATTAAAAAAATAAAAGTTGAAATCCGTGAATTAGCCTCAACTAAAAGTTTTAAAGATAATTTAAAAAAATCTGAAAATCTATTAAAGCAAATTAAAAAAACAAACAACCAAGAAGATATAAAAAGAGCTAAAAAAGAATATGAACACGCACAATATATGTTCAATGAATTTAAAGATGCTATTAATGAACAAGGACGTGGGATTAAATTAAAAAAAGAAAACAATATAGCTGTAGAAATTAAGAATTTGTCATTTAGATATGGTGTTAATTTTCCAAAAGCTGTTGATGATGTTAGCTTTACAATTAATGAAGGTGAGTATGTAACTATTATTGGTCACAATGGTAGTGGAAAATCTACTTTATCTAAAATTTTAATTGGTATTTTAACAGCTAAAGAAGGAGAAATTAAAATATTTGGAAACAAAGTTACTGACAGTAATATTGAACAAATTAGAAAATTTTTAGGTATTGTTTTTCAAAATCCTGATAACCAATTTATTGGTTCAACAGTTGAAGCTGATATTGCTTTTGGTTTAGAAAATAAAAGAGTTGATCCAACCAAAATGTCTGAGATCATTTTAGAATCTGCTAAAAAAGTTGGAATGGAAGACGCATTAAAAAAAGAACCACTAAACTTAAGTGGTGGACAAAAACAACGTGTTGCTATTGCTTCAACTTTAGCTTTAGATCCTGATATTATGATTTTTGATGAAGCAACAAGTATGTTGGATCCAAAAGGAAAGCGTGAAATTAAAGAAATCATGGTTCAGTTAAGGGGGACTAAAACTATTATTTCAATTACTCATGATATGGATGAAATTTTAAATGCTGATAAAGTTGTTGTTCTAGATCATGGTAAATTAGTTAAAATTGGTAAACCACTAGAAATAGTTGGAGATAAAGATTTTTTAAGAAGTATTCAATTAGACATTCCTTTTGTAGCTTTAGTAAGAGAAGAATTAGAGAAAAAAGGATTAGTTGTTCCTAATACTCAAAATATGGATGAGTTGGTGAATGAAATATGTGAAGTTTAAAAAAGAAAAAAGCAGATGAACAAAATTATGATTTTAGTAAAGATATTGTTTTAGAAAATGTTTCTTACACTTATGCAAAAGGAACACCATTCGAACTCAAAGCTTTAGAAAATACAAATTTGACATTCAAAAAAAATAAAATAACTTGTGTTATAGGAACAACAGGTAGTGGAAAATCTACTATGATTCAGCTAACTAACGGATTAATTGTTACTGAAACTGGTCAGACAATAGTTGGGGATTATCCAATTCCTGCAAAAATTAAAAAAATTAAAGAAGTTAAAAAATTAAGAAAAGAAATTGGTTTAGTTTTCCAATTCCCTGAATATCAATTATTCCAAGAAACAGTTAAAAAAGATATCGCTTTTGGTCCAGTTCATTTAGGAGAAAATAAAGAAGAAGTTTACAAAAGAATACCTGATCTATTAAAATTAGTTGAACTACCAACTGAATATGCAGAACGTTCACCTTTTGAATTATCAGGAGGACAAAAACGACGTGTTGCTGTTGCTGGAATTGTAGCAATGGATGGAAGTACATTAGTTTTAGATGAACCTACTGGAGGATTAGATCCAAAAGGTGAAGAAGACTTTATGAATTTATTTGAAAGATTAAATAAAGAATTCAATAAACGTATTATTATGGTTACTCATAACATGGATCACGTTTTAAGAATTGCAGATGAAGTAATTGTTATGCATAATGGAAAAGTTATTGATATTGGAACACCTTTTGAAATCTTTTCAAATATAGAGCTTCTAAAGAAAATTGAAATTGACCCACCAAAACTTTACCAATTAATGTACAAGTTAAAAGATAAAAAAATTAACTTACTAAATAAAGAAATTAGAACAATTGAAGATTTTGCTATTGAGTTAGCTAAATTGAAAAAAGTAGAAGGGAAGTAGATAACATGAGAATATCATTTGGTAGATATATTCCAAAAAATTCTGTGATTCATAAAATGGATCCAAGACTTAAAATGTTTATGGTCATCACTTTAATCGTATCTATTTTCTTTCCAATTAAATTTACTGGTTATTTAATAATTGCAGTAGGAATTTTAACTTTATTCTTTTTATCAAAATTAAATTTAAATTTATTAGTTAGATTATTATTCCCTGTGTCATTCATTTTTATAATTATTTTAATTATGAACTTCTTTTTCATACATCCATCAGAATCTGATATTACCAAAATAACTGATTATTATAATAATCACAAAAATGATTTACCATCTGGATTTCTTTGATTTGTAAGTTCAACTTTTAGAAGTGGAAGATTATCAGCAGAAGGAATTAATGGAGCAGATGCTGGCTTAAAAGGCATTGATCCTATCGGTTATTTCTTTAATTGAAAGGTATTCTGATTTAGTGAAAAAGCTTTATACAGTGCAATCGTTATGGCATTTAGAATTTATTTAATGATTACATTAACTTGTATTTTAACAGGAACAACACCTTCATTACAATTAACCTTAGCAATTGAAGATTTACTATCTCCTTTAAAAATTATTAAGTTACCAGTTTATATTTTATCTATGATCATTTCTATTGCACTACGTATGATTCCTACTTTAATTGATGAAGCAGGAAGAATTATGAAAGCACAATCTAGTCGTGGTATTGATATTAAAAATGGTAAATTTAAAGATAAGGTAAAAAGTTTAACATCACTAATTATTCCTTTATTAGTTTCTTCATTCCAAAAGGCTGAAGATCTAGCTTATGCAATGGATGCTAGAGGATATGATCCAAATGCAAGAAGAACAAGATTTATTCAATTTAAATTAAACTGAATTGATATTCTGATTTTTTCAGTAGGTATAGCATTTGCAACATTTATGATAGTTTATGCAACTAGTCCTGTAGTGTTTGCTAACTGACACATTACTCATATTGATTCATTAGTAGGACGTTAATAGTATGTACGGAATTTTATTAACTTTATGTTATGATGGATCTAATTATCATGGTTGAATTCATCAAAATAATGCTGTTGCTATTCAAGATGTGTTAGAAAGTGCAGTAAAAAGAGTTACAAAAAATAAAAATTTCAAAACAATTGGAACAAGTAAAACTGATTCTGGAGTTCACGCTTTAGATCAAAAAGTTTTACTCGTTATTCATTTCAAACCTATATTAGAAGTTTTTATTAAAACTTTAAATAAAGCATTGCCTAGTGATGTTCAAATACTTAATGCTAGTTTTGTTCAACCATCATTTAATTTAAGAGAAGTAAAGCAAAAAACTTATAGTTATTATATTAATGATTCTGAATTTGATATATTTAAACAAAGATTTGAATATTATTGAAAACACGGACAAATTAACATTGATAAACTTCAACAAATATTTGATTTATTTATCGGTGAACATGAGTTTAAATTATTTTCTGGATTAAAAGATGATGAATTAGAAAGTATAAATACTAAAAGAACAATTGAATCAATAAAAGTGTTTAGAAACAAAGAAAATAGAGTTCAAATTCAATTTAAAGCTTATGGTTTTATTAGATATCAAATTAGAATGATTGTAGCTAACGCTTTAAACTGTTATTTGAATAAAAAAGTAACAGTTGAACAAATAAAAGAAATGCTTAAAGGAAATGGTAATAAAAATCCTTTTATAGCAGAATCAAAAGGTTTAGTGTTAGAAAAAATCGAATTTAATCAATAAATATATTAGAATAAAAGTGTAGTGATAAATATAAATTTAAAACAATGTCACTTTTAGATTGATATATTTATAAATTAGTCAACTTTTGCATATACCAAGAATGAAGTTGAAGATTCTATATTTAATCAATCATTTTCACTACATAATCGTGCTAAAAAAAAGCACGATTTTTCTTATTTGATATAATTAATCTATTAATTGATAGGAGGTAAAACAATGAAAAATAAAAACAATTTTATTAACATTCTTTGTTTTGTTTTCCTATTAAGTTCTACTTCTTTTTTAAAGTCTTTTTTAGGTTTTAACAACTTTAGTTTATTTGAAAATATAATATTTGTTTTTATCTATATTATTTTAAGCACTACTATATTTGTTGAAACTATTAAATTAATTAAAACATTAAATTTTAAACTAGATAAAAAATCTATTTTTAAAAAAATCAAGCATTACACTTTAAACATAAGCTTATTAAAAATCATTAGTTTTTTTATAATTTTAGCTATTAGTATTTTTCAAATTATAGATTCAGCTAAAGCATTTAAATTAGTTAATCTTTTTTATTATAAAAAAGCAACATTACCTTTTAATATTGAAAACGAATTTGCTAGAAACTTATTAATATTACAAATATCATTAAATTCTATTTTATTAGCTATTATGCTATTATTTTTAGTTTTTCTTTTTATATTGTTTAAAACTAAAAAAATAATTATTAAGTATGAAAAAAGTTTATTTATAAATTTAGATTTCATTAACATTAAAAAACAATTAGATGAAGAATCAGAAGAACAATCTAGTTTAGATGATATTAAGATATCAGATAATTTTAAAATTAAAGCTAATCTAGACATATTTTTATTAACAATTAGTTATTTTAAATATTTAGAATTAAAACAAGTTAAAAAACAAACAACTCCACCTTTAATTTCTTTCTAATTTAAAATAGAAAGGAAAAAGGTATGAAAGAAAATAAAAATAAATATTCATCTAACAATTGATTTTTATTGATGCTTAAAAACTCTTTTAAAAATTCTTTTAAAAACAAAGCTCAATTATTTGGATTGACTATTTTAGTGTCTTTAATGGCTCTTGTTATGTCATTAATTTCTTCAATTGATAGTAATGTTTTAAATAAGTATGATTCTTTAGTTAGTCAATCTAACCAACATAATATAATCTTAAAATTAAACCCTAAAGATAGTGTTGAAAATACAGAAAAAAACACTCCTAGTAATTTAGTTGAAGCTCAACAATATTGAATCGATCAATTAAATAATAAATATAAAGAAAAATATAAACAAAGTTTTGAATGATCCAGAACCGAAGCAAGGGAATTCAGTCAAGTTTATTCAAATAATAATCTACAAACATTAAAAGCAATCGCAAAAACTTCATCAAAAACTAATCAAGTTGATAAACTTGTAATTCATCAAGGAAATGATATCAACTCTATTAATCAAGTTGTTTTAGATCCGATTTATGCTAAAAAACATAACATAAAAATAAAAGATATAATTAGAATTCAACAAGATAAATTAGGTGATCAATTACTAGTTAATTCAAATAAGAATGCTAATACAAATACTGAACAACATAGAGATATTGAATTGATAAAACAACAAGGTTTAGATGATAAAAATGGAATTTATCAATTAAAATACGCAGGAACTTATTCTTGATTTCAAGTTGTAGGATTTGGAGAATCTGCTGATTTTATTGCTCCTATAATCAATCAAAACGCACCAATTCCTAACCGAGATACTCAAGGTTTAATTTATGTTGATCCTTTCCAATTTGGATTAATTAAAAAAAATAATAGTTTTTATAATTATGATGAAACAATTGGTAAATTAGTTGTAGGTTCAGATAATGAAATTGAATCATTTTATTCATTAAAAATAAAAAACAATGTTATAGATAATAAAATGTTAGATTTTTTAAATACTAATTTTAAACAATTAATTAAAAATAATACAGATAAAACATTCTTTTATCAAATTGGAGATAAAAATTATATCTTTAGTAAAAGAACATCGCTAATTGATAAAACAATTAGAATATATAACATAACTTCATCAATACTATTATTTTCTATATTGTGTGTTGTTTTATATACAACAAGTTTAATGACCAAAAAACAAATACAAAATTCTCGTTCTCAAATTGGAACAATGAGAGCGTTAGGGTATAAAAAACAACAAATTGTATTTAATTATGTTATTACTCCTTTAATAACTTCATTTGTTGGTGGAATTATTGGATATGTCGTTACAGTTAGAGTTTCTATTGTAATTTTAAATAAGTTACAATCTTATTTCACACTATCTTATGGAGTCGCCTCATTTGATTGAATAGGGTTTCTATTTGCATTTATTTTCATTTGAATATTAATTACAGTTATATCATTTTTAATTGCATATTTAATTATGAAAACTGGGGCATTAAATTTAATTTATGCTCAACGAACTAAAAAACTATCTAAATGATCAATGATGGTTAAAAAGAATGTTGAAAATAAATCATTTAATAAAAAAATGAGAACAGCTTTATTAATTGATGCTGGACCTAAAATGTTTGGTGTTGGATTTGTTGTTTTATTATCTACTATTATGTTTACAATTTCTTTTTCTGCTCCTTATTTATTAAAAAGAAATCAAGTATATACATATAATGGAATTAACTATAAACAAGTAGTTGAATATTCTGAACCGAGTTATAATAATCCGTTTTCATTTTCTAGAGTATTTAATCCTGAAAATGATTATGATGAATATAAAGTTATTAAAAAAGGTGATGGTAGTTTTGCTTCAACTTCACTACCGGTTAAAAATAATTCTTATAATATAGAACAAATAATAAAAGACTATTTAAATCAAACTTATGGTAGTTCATATTATAATTTAGCAATCCCGACCCAAGATGAGTCAGGTGATGCTGATCCATTCTTTTTAGGTTTTTCAAATTTAAGAATGTTACAAGCTCAAGACACATCAATAACAACGTCTTATTTTAGACAACTAGCAAAATTATCATTATCTGAAGCTGAACCATATTTGGCTGATGCAGTTTTAAATAACTGATTTGATTATAAAAATTTAACTTCAGAATTATTGGCTGATAAAAAAGATGATTTTAAAACTTTATTAAATCAATTCAAACATTTACAACGTTTTTATTCAATTTATTTAGATAGCATTTCATTATCAATTAATAGAGATTATTACTTATCAGAAAATGAAAAATTTGACATTAATTTAAGTGAAGAAAAAAGAATTGAAAAATTTAATTCAATAGATAAAAAACAACAAGCTTTATTAAAATTTGCAGATAATTCAGTAGTTGCATTACCTATTGTAGAACAATTACAAACACAAGCAATTAAAGATTATATCAAAAACTTTAAATTATCTTCATCAAGTTCAAAAATGGGTAAATATCATATAATAGATGAAGATTGAAATAAATCAAATTCTTTAGAAGATAATATTTTAAAATTAACTGAAAACAATTTTACAAATGATCAAAAAAGTAAAGATAAATTACTAGATCTTGTTGCAAAACTAGGAGTTTGATGAACGGTATTATTTAAAGCAAGAATGGAACAAGGAATAATTCAAGCAGCTTATTCTAGAGCACCTTATTTTGTAAGACAAAATTTAAAAATTGCTTATGATAATAATAAACAATATACATTAGGATTTAACTTAATTCCTTTTACAAAAGATAAAGAACAATTAGGAACTTTATTAAATATTGAAACATTAAATAAAAAGAATCATTTTAAAATTTATGGAATAAAAAACAATAATAAATTTATTAACTTATTTGATACTAGTAAAAATAATCTAATTTCAAAACTTTATAATTCTGAAAAAAATACAATCATAATAAATCAAACTATTTCAAAAAAATTAAACTTACATAAAGGTGATGAAATTGATTTAAATGTATTACAAAACGAATTACAAAAAATAGATAGCAATAATATAAAACCATATAATTTTTCTGATTGAAAAACTGAATTTAATTCACCAACAAGTGACTTTCTTCAAAGAAGTGATATTGCAACAGTAAATATGGCTGTTAAAAATCCTTTTAATAACAATTATGAAAAATTAACAAATGGTGTTCCTTTCCCAGGAATGGAAGACAAATCACTTGATCCAAATCCATTTTATAAAGAATTTTTACAAGGTAATACACGTGTAAATAAAATAAATAAACAACATAAATTCAAAGTTGTTGGAATTCATGAAGCTTATGGTCAAGGTACTGCTTGAATTAAAGAAGATGATGCTCAAGAAATTTTAAATTATAAACAAAATAAAGAAGTTTGATGAGAACTATTATTTAAAAAACAATGAAATAAGGTTTTTGATAAACAAGGTTATGTTGATGATCAAATAAATACTGGATTAAACTTATCTGGTAATGATTCATTACAAAAATATAGTTATAAAGATTTTGTAAATAAATTAATTAAAGAAAATGGAAATAAAAAACAAAAACAAGCTGCAGAAAATATTTTAAAAATATTTGATAATGCTTTTCCAATATTTAACTATAAGTATTCTTTAAAAGATGATATTGGTGATTTAAGTAAATCTGTTTCAACTTATTCAAAAACAGGTGATTATAATCCAGTTACTTTAAATGGAACACACGTTAAAGATCACCAAGTGTATGATGGAATTGGTCAAGGGTCAATTAACTCAATAGTTCCAATTAAAATATCACAAGCAATTTTAGAACAAATTTCATCATTAATCATATTATTATTAGCACTTGGTATTATTGCAATTTTAGCTATTTCATTTGTGATTATTTTACTAACAACTTCAGTTATTATTTCTGATAACAATAGGTTTATTTCAACATTAAAAGTTTTAGGATATTCTAATTATTATATTGCTTTAAATATATTAGGAATGTATTTTATTGTTATCGCTTCAATGTTTGGTGTTGGATTTGTTTCAGGATGATTTATATTTTCAACAATTATAAAAAGTTTATATCAAATAGTAGTACTACCATTAGTGTTTCCTGTTTGGCTTCCATTTGCTGTAGCTTTAGGTGTTATTGGAATTTATATAATTACAATAGCAGTTGGATTTAATTCAATATCTAAAACTGATGCAACTCTAACATTAAAAGATGTAGATATTTAATAATCTAAGCGTGACTCTCAATTGCTTTACAAAAAAAAAAAGTAAAATTGAATTGTGAGAGTAGGACAAAATTATTAGACTCCCTAAGGGATAGACCCCTAGGGGGTCTATTTTTTCGAAAAAGGAGTATTTATGAAAAGAGAAAAACAATTAAGTGTTAATGAGTGATTAGAAGTATTTAAGTACTACAAAGAATATTTATCTCAAAATATTACTAGAATAGCAATTTCCAGAAATAACGCTATAAGCTTTTACTAAAAAATAATGATTTCTCCCCAAAATATCTTATTTGTTTAAAAAATGCTCAATATTCCTATAAAAACAGAAGAAGTGAGCATTTTTTTATATTTTTTTGGAATTTTTGATTAAAAAAACACCCTAACCCCTATATGAAAGGAGAACGCTATGGGATTGATTCCGGACTTTATAAAACAAGTTAAAAGACCAGAAAAAACCGAGGTAAGATTGTATGCGAATAAATTATAAAAATTATACCCCATAATACTATACAAAATGCCGCATTTTGAACATTAAAATTGAGAGTTTCTTTTTTATATTTTTGTTCTTATATAGCGTTATTTCTGGAAATTACTACTAGAAAAGAATTTTGTTATATTTATAGCAAAATTAGAAATTCTGAAAACTATTTACTTCCAGAAGAAGCTTTGAGATATTTATCTAGAAAATATAAAGATTAGAACAAATTGAAACTAAAAATAACCAAATGTTAGAAGTGATTAATCAAATAAGACAAAAAGCAGACTCTCTTTCAAATCAAGTTGACTCTACACTTGCAACTAAACTAAGATTAACCCAACAAATCCAATCATTACAATCTAAAAAAAGCAATTAAATTCTAACGTACAAAGTGGTAGAATTAACTTAGAACAATATAATTCTCAAAAACAACAACTTGATCAACAAATTAGAAGTCTTCAGGAACAACTGTCTAGATTGGATCTAGCTAAAACAATTTAAAAAGTTATACACCTTATACAACTTGTTTACAAAATAAACAGAAGGGCATACTTATAAATGAAAAAATTATTATCTACACTTTCAATACTAACATTATCATCAACAGCGACTTTTGGTGTCGTATCTTGCAAAACAACTCAAAACAAACCTAAAAACCCAAATAATGATGAAAACCCAAATAATGTTAACCCTGATTCAACTACACCTGTAAATCCACATGCTGAACAACAAAACAAGCTGAAATCTCTTACAAAACAATTACAAGAACTTCAAAAAGAACTTGAGTTTAATCAAAAATTGTTAGATGAAATCAATACTGAAATCAATCAAAACAACCCAACAACAACTTTTTCATTGTTATCAACTTCAAAACCAACCGAAGTTGACACTAATCAAAAAAACAATGAACTTAGAATGTTATTAACTAACATAACTCAACTTAAACAACAAAATGATAATGGTGGAGACAAATATATTAAACTAGTTCTAGCTGAACGTCAACTAAAAGAATTACTAGACAATCTTGAACCTTATCTAGAAAATGAAGAACTTGTTAACCAAATCAATCAGTTAAATCAAGATATTAATCATTTAGTAGATGAATTAAGCAATTTAAACCTACAAATCCAACGTGTTCAACAAGAACTACAAGCAAAAATACAACAACTTCAACAAATCCAACAACAAATCAATACAAAAATCTCTCAAGCAAAAGAAGTGTTTGCAAAATATGTAAACAAAGTTTGAGATGATGAAATTGCTAGTGACACTTGAGCGGGTTGAACTTATCAAGACATCTTTAATAGGCTGAAAGAAAAAGGAAAACAATATACTTTCTTTAACCACCTGACTTCAACTTTAAGTAACTCACAGTCAAAACCAATAGTTGGTACAAACAACAACAAAACCTTTGACATCAAATACAAAAATAATAATCAATTTAAATTAGAACTTAAATTTAAAAAAGTTTGACCAGAAAAACAAAATGCTCAGTACAGAAATGATGAATGTATTGAAATAGGTTATGATGAAAATGGAAAAATAAAACAATTTAATACAGAAACTAAATTTGTTCCAACTCACCTACCAAAATTCATCACAAGTCTAGAAGGTGCTTTTCGAGCTAATAAAAATTCTGAAATCAAAGGAATAGAAAAGTGAAACACATCAAATGTAACTAATATGAGTAAAATGTTTATTTATTCCTACAATTTCAACCAAGATATTTCTAAATGAAACACATCAAATGTAACTGATATGAGTGAGATGTTTGAAATGTCAAAAAACTTCAACCAAAACATCAACACAAAAAAAGTCACAAGAGAAGACGGATCAACTTATATTGCTTGAAACACTTCAAATGTAGTTGATATGAGTGGTATGTTTTATGAAGCAAAATCTTTCAATCAAGACATATCTAATTGGAATGTATCTAACGTAACTGATATGAGTGGTATGTTTTTTGCGGCATTAGCTTTTAATCGACCTTTAAACAACTGAAACACTTCAAATGTAACTAATATGAATTCTATGTTTAAAAACGCCAGAAAATTCAACCAACCTTTAAACAAATGAGATACTTCAAATGTAACTCGTATGTGAAGAATGTTTGCTGATGCTAAATCCTTCAACCAACCTTTAAACACCTGAAATACCTCAAATGTGACTGACATGAAAGAAATGTTCCAACGTGCAAAACCCTTCAACCAACCTTTATCAAATTGAAATACTGAAAATGTAACTGATATGAGTTTTATGTTCAGTCGTGCTGAAGAATTTAATCAAGACATATCAAAATGAGATGTTTCACAAGTCATAAATTCTGATTTCTTTTCATCAGACTCAAACTCTAACTGAAAAACTGAACACAAACCAAAATTCAACTAATCTTTCACTTTTTATTGCAAGAGAACCAAGTTCTCTTTTTTAATCTCAACCAACCCCAACCTAAATCTTGTAAAGTTTTGTTTAATAGTAATTTCCAGAAATAACGCTATAGGTTTTTATTAAGAAATAATGATTTCTCCCCAAAATATCTTATTTATTTAAAAAATGTTCAATATTCCTATAAATAACAGAAGAAATTTGAGCATTTTTTTATATTTTTTTTTGGAATTTTTGCTTGAAAAAACACCCTAAAAAAGTATAATTTATATCTAACCGCTATATGAAAGAAGAACGCTATGGGATTGATTCCAGACTTTATAAAGCAAGTTAAAAAACCGAGATAAGATTGTATGGGAATAAATTATAAAAGTTATACCCCATAATACTATACAAAATGTTGAATTTTGAACAATGTAGACATTTTTTTATTTGTTTTTCTGACAAAAACTTAAAAAATGTTGCTAATTGCATATGTCCGGACAGGGGGTATTATGCAAACATTAAAACTCTTTAGTGTTTCTTTTTTATATTTTTGTTCTCATATAGCGTTATTTCTGGAAATTACTAGTTTAATCATAAAGACAAAAAGGTCGGAAATCCGACTAAATTGTTCATAAATCTACCATAACAATCGAACTCTATATTTGTTATAAAATATTATTTCAACAAAATATTATTTTAAATAAAAATAGATGTATTGATATAATTATTTTAGAAAAAGGAAAGAATAAAAAAATGAGTAATAGTTCAAATAAAAATAATGCTCTTGTAGAGAGAGAGCTTGGCAGATGTTTTTGAATATTTAGATAAAAATTACACAAATTTTATACAAGCTCAAAAAGGTTCTGAATTTGAAGATAGAATTGTAAAATTACTAAATATTTCTAGTTTTGTAAAACTAAATTCTATTAATAAAAAAGAAACAATTAATGATATTCGAATATATGAATTTCCAAATCAAAAAAACATATCAAAACAAGATAAAAATCTTATAAACAAAAAATGAGATGATTTGAAACAAGAAGTTCTCTCAAAAAATAATATTGAAATCATTAAAAATCCTTTCAAAACCTTAAAAAATCATTTTATTGTAGAACCTTATGGTTCTCAAAATTTTCCTGATATTCTTGTTTTTTGTGGGTCAGTGGTTTTTCCTATTGAAATTAAATTCTCTAAAACAAAAAATTCTCGTCCAACTTGAAATTCAAACTTACCAAAAAGTTTGTGTATTTATATATTTGCCATTGCTAATGAAGGACTAACTTTCTTTAAGGGAGAGGACTTTTTAAGTAATGATGTAAGAATTGCTTTAAACAATTTTTTTGATGATTTAACTAAGAAATTAGATTATAAATCTTTAAAAGAAAAAATTAAAACACAAGAAGAAAACAACATTTTTGGATTGTATCCTTATGTTAGAAAAGCTTTTCAATATTCAAAAGAATTTTGTACGCTAGATGTAAATATTAATATTTTTGAAAAAGAATTGAACAAAAAATGACATAATAATGTCATAAAATTAATAAAAGGAGATGATTCTGATGAATAAAACAAAACAGTTAGACCAATTTTTTACAAATCCAAAAATAACTGACTTTCTAGTAGATAAA
This sequence comes from Mycoplasma sp. HU2014, assembly GCF_001199495.1. Classification (GTDB taxonomy): domain Bacteria; phylum Bacillota_I; class Bacilli_A; order Mycoplasmatales; family Mycoplasmataceae; genus Mycoplasma. The sequence continues at coordinate 37,859 of NZ_LFYS01000074.1, forward strand.
CTTTTTTCATTATTTCCATCTTCAAAAAACAAAAAATTCATTGAACCATCTGTTGGAAGTGGTAATTTCTACAATTCACTAGTTAAAAAAGGAATTGATAAACAAAATATAATCACAATAGATATAGATGGTTCTAATTTTTCTGATAAAGAAAAGATTATAGAAACAAACTATTTACAATATAAAATACCATTTGATAAAGAAACAATAACCATAGGTAATCCACCTTTTGGAAAAAAAGGAAACTTAGCTTTAGAATTTTTAAACAAATCATTGGATGAAAGTGGTATAGTTGCTTTTATTTTGCCCAAATGTTTTCAAAGATATAGTTTACAAAGTAAAGTAAAACCAACAGCAAAGTTGGTTTATGAACTAGAGTTAAAATCAAATTCTTTTTTAGTTAACAATAGAGAATATGATGTTAATTCAGTTTTTCAAATATGAATTAATAAAGGAATTGAAACAGTAGTTAATAATAAGAGAATTATTAAAAGAAAACAAACAAAACATGATGATTTTGAAGTCTTTTTACATAATAACACAGTAAAAACTGAAAAATACTTCAACAAAAAACTTTATAATTGAGATTTTGCTGTTCATAGACAAGGTTATTATGACTATAATGAGATTATTTATGATCCTAAAAAACTATCCAAAAATAGACAATATATTTTTATCAAAATTAAAAACCCTGAAGCTAAAATATATTTCAAAGAATTAGATTGAAACAAATTGTCTTTTAAAAATACTTCAACCCCTGGTTTTTCATTAACAGATTTAATTGAAGAATATAAACAAACAAAATTTAATTGTATTTTGTTATCAATTTTAAAAGATGAGTTTTTAAATGATAAATCATCCACCAATTTTAACTAAATTAAATAATGATGAATATTAAATTTTCCTAAATATTGTAAAGTTTTTCTCCGTAATCTGGTAAACAAATTTTCCTAAATCTTGTAAAATTTTTATCAATAATATTTGCTTACAATTCGCTTATTCCAGAATGTTGAAATATTTAATTGATAAATATAAAAAGTTTTATTATAATATTATTTGCTTACAACACTTTATAGACCCCGGACAAGTCAAGTAAAGGAAAATAGCGAATATGAAACAAACTACATTAATCTCTGCAAAAGATATTAACAAAAAATGATATATCGTTGATGCAGAAGGACAAACAGTGGGTAGATTAGCAACTCAAGTAGCTCTTGTTTTAAGAGGAAAACACAAAGTTGACTTTACTCCACATATCAATAACGGAGATCACGTTATTATTATTAACGCTGAAAAAGCAATTTTTTCTGGTAAAAAAGAATCTAACAAAGTTTACTACCACCACTCAATGCATCCAGGTGGATTAAGAAGAAGAACAGTAGCAGTTCAAAGAGAATTAAATGCAACTAAAATTCTTGAAAGAGCTATCAGACTAATGTTACCTAAAAATGTTCAAGGTGCTAACCAGTACAGAGCATTACATGTATTTGAAGGATCAGAACACCCATACGTTGCACAAAAACCTGAAGTTTTAAATATTCAAACTAAAAAAGGAGAAATTAAATAATGAACAACAAAGTTATTTATAGAGGAACTGGAAGAAGAAAATCTTCAATCGCTCAAGTTATCTTAACTCCAGGAACAGGTAATGTTATTGTTAATGGGAAACCTGCTTTAGAATTCTTCCCTTACGCAACATTAGTGCAAGATTTAGAACAACCATTAGTAGCTACTGGAACTTTAAAAGACTTTGACATTACTGTTAAAGTTATCGGTGGAGGCTTCACTGGTCAAGCTGGAGCAACTAGATTAGGAATCGCTAGAGCTTTATTACAAGCTAGTGAAGATTACAGAAAAGCTTTAAGAAATGAAGGATTATTAACTCGTGATGCACGTATTAAAGAACGCAAAAAATATGGATTACGTGGAGCACGTAGAGCACCTCAATTCTCAAAACGTTAATATGTATCAAAAAACAACATTATTGTTGTTTTTTTATTTTGTAAAAGTAATTTTATTTTATTAAACAATTGATCAGTTCTAGTACTATAGGTGCTTTTTATTTTTATATAGTGCTTTTAAGATTAACCTTTTATTTTAGAGTCGACTTTATTTTTATTATTTGATGTAATAAATGTTGAAAGGAATGATAAGTATGAAGAAGTTGTTAGGTTATATAAGTAGTATTACATTGTTAAGTACAACTTTATTAACACCAACATTAATCAATAATAAAACAATTAATTTTAATATCCAAAAACAAAACAATAACCTTAAATCAACAAATGTTATCAAACAAAAAACAGATGATAAATATGATCCAAGAAAAGATCCTGTAATTATGGCTCAAGTTGATCAAAAAGAAAAAGAACTAGATAAAATTTGAAATGAAAAATTTAAAAACAAACTAAATAGTGCTCAAACTTATGAAGTTATTAGAGAAATTTTTTCACAACAAATAAATAAAGCATTTCTTATAGAAAACGATATTTCAAAAGATGGGCGTACACAAAAGCAAAATATGGCAATTTCTTTAACTTCTGAAATATTTGCAAAACTAAGACCAACAGCTAATCAATTTTTAAAAGGTAATGATCAAGATAATAAAGAAATTGAATTTGTAGTAGTTATTAGTCATTTAAAAAACAAAGATGATAAAGAACTAGCAATTTCAATTAATAAAAAATTTGAATTTGGTAATGTTGAAACAGCGTGAAAAGGAGTTGCTTTTAAAGGAACAGATGGTAACAAATACACTACTGATAAAGATACAAAAGATATGTCTCATTTTGAAGATGATAATTTTGAAGTATATGAAATTGGATATTATGATGATGGAGAAGAAATCAGAGCAATTAGACTTCCTAAAAAAACTACAGTAGTTCCAATGGTATTACCAAGAGAAATCACTTCAACTGAAGCTATGTTTAAAGATTGTATAAAGTTTGGTCATCCAAATATTGGTAGTTGAAATACTTCTAATTTAAGAAATGTAAAAGAAATGTTTAAAGGTGCAAAAGTATTTAAAGCTGATATTTCGGACTGAAATGTTAAAAATATAGTTAACATGCAATCTATGTTAGAAGGGGCTAGTGAATTTGATAAAAGTTTACAACGTTGAAATCTAAATTCTATTTCTTCTGAAACAGATACTCAAAATCTAGCTATTAAAAATTGAAATTTAGGTACTAAAATTGAAAATAACCCAAAAGCATGACCTATTTCATTACAACCTTTTGAAGAATTAAACCCAAGTGAGTTAAAAAAACATGCAAATAATTTATGATTACTAATTAAAAATGATATTTCACAATTAGATACTGCTCAAACATTAGCAAATAGACTTCAAGAACGTTTTAGAGGAGAATCTAAATTTAGAAAAGTTGAAGTTAGTCCAAAAAATATCAATACTAAAATACTTCCAAATTCTAAAATTGAATTTATTATTACTGATAGAAACACCTTAACAAGTGTTGAATTAGATATAGAAAAAATTTTAATTCAAACTGAAAGTATTTATATTGACCCAATAACTAAAATAGAAGTAAAAACTTCAGAAACTAATTTAGAAGTTGTTAATCAAAGAATAAAAAATAAAGTTACTGAAGAAATTAGATCTGCTCAAGAAGATGAATTTATTAATCTTGTAAATGAAGCAATGCAAAATAAACCTGTAACACTTTTAGAAAATACAAAAAATAAAATTAGAAGAGAAAATAAAGATAGATGAGAAAAAGAATTACAAAGTGCTATTTTACAACAAATTCCTGATGGTGGAATTACTGAAGTTAAACAAATCGGTTATAAAGAAACTCAATTTGTTGATCCAACATTTAGCCCAACAACAATTACTGTTATTCGAGCAAATAAAATGCCTAAAACAATTAAAAAAATTACACCTACTTTACCACAAGAAATTACTTCATTGGAAGAAATGTTTGCTGAAGCAACTAATTTTAATGATGAAAGTATAAAACAATGAAATACTTCAAATATTAAAATATTTAAATCTATGTTTAAAAATGCACATAAATTTAATCAAGACATTTCACAATGAGATACAAGAGGTTTAATTTCAACTGAGTATATGTTTTTAGAAGCTCATCAATTTAACCAAAATATTTCACAATGAGATATGTCAAAAGTAACTAACATAGGTCATATGTTTAACAAAGCGTACCAATTTAATCAAGATCTAGAAAAATGAAATACTCAAAGTTTAGTTAAAATGGATGGATTATTTAGAACTGCAACTTCATTTAATGGTAAGATTGGAACTTGAGATACTTCAAATGTTACTAATATGGCTGGAGTTTTTGATGGTGCACACGAATTCAATCAAGACATTTCTTCATGAAACACTTCAAACGTAACTGATATGAGTCATATGTTTAAAAATGCATATAAATTTAATCAAAACTTAAGAACTAAACTTGTTCAAAATAAAAAGAATGGATCATGATATGTATCTTGAGATGTAAGTAATGTAAAACATTTTGAATTAACTTTTTCTGGAGCAAAAGTATTTAATGCTGATATTTCAAATTGAAACGTTTCAAAAGGTGTTGATTTTACTGGTATGTTTGCAAATACAGACGAATTTAATCAAAATATAGGACAATGAAATATAATAACGCCTCACAATTTAGATCAAACTCAAGGACCAAATTATGTTTTTTCAAAGATGTTTAAAAACGCTAAAAAATTCAACCAAGATCTATCTAGTTGAAATCTATATCACACAGTAAACAATTATAAAGTTGAAATTGATAAAGGTGCAATTTCTTGAACGCTACCAAGACCTAAAAACATTCCAAATCATCCTGGTGGTGAAAAACCATCTATTAATAACTCACCTAGAAAAGACTTACAAAACATTTTTAATAATTTAAATATAAATCTTAATGAACTATACTTAGATACTAGTGAATCAAAAATACTAGAAGTATTGAATTATCTTGTTAATCCACAACAATTAAATATTTTTAAATTAAAGATTGATATTGATAGACAAAATAATAAATTTACTATTAGTTCTAAAGATATGAATACTTATTATAATTCTGTTGAGTTTAGGTTAAAAAATCAAAATAGTATTAATTTAGATCAAGTTATCACAGTACGTGATTTAGGAAAAATTAAAGATAATAATTTAACTAAAGAAAAAATAATAGATTTAATTAATAGTAAAAACCAATCAGCTAATTTAGATGCAAATTTATTAAATGTAAAAATAGATAGAAAAAACAATCAATTTATAATTTCACCAATACCACATTCAAATAAATACCAAGGATCAGTTGCTATTTCATATGAAGTTGAAAAACCTACAAGTAATACTGGCAAAGTAGTTGGTGGAGTAGTAGGTGGAATTGCTACAACAGCTGGAATTGGTGGAGCTGCTGTTTATGTTGGTCTTAACCATTTAGATAAAGTTAAATATTTATTTAAATCTATGTTTAGAAGAAAAAAATAAAATAATAGTTAGAAAGAAAATACATATGAAAAAATTATTAAATACTTTAAGTTTAATTACTATGTTAAGTGTTTCGACTTTTGTTATTGTAAATAATAAATATATGTTAAATAAAAAAACATTTAACAATAATTTGTCTAATACTTTAAATGAAATTAATTTAAATAAACAAAATGTCAAAGCTATTAAACCTACTAAATTTAGAGGTATCGATGGACAAGAACACTATACTGATTTAATTGATTTAAGTCATTTTACTGATAAAGATTTCATAGTACTAGAAATTGGATATTATAGGGATGAATTCGGTGAAAATAGAGCTGTAAGATTACCAAAAGATGTTGTTGATGTTCCAAATAAAATACCATCAGAAATTACTTCAACTAGATCAATGTTTGAAGATGCTTATAGATTTAACCATGAGAATATTAAAAACTGAGACACGTCTAACGTCAAAGATATGACTAATATGTTTAAAAATGCCGCTTGATTTAATAGAGATATCTCAGATTGAGATGTTTCTAATGTTGAACAAATGGATGACTTTTTAAATGGTGCTATAGACTTTAATCAAGATCTAAGTAGATGAAATTTAAAAAAATTAGAAAATAATTTCAATTCTAATTGATCTTTAAATACACACATTGCCAACGATGTAAAAAAATGACCAATTAGTGTTTTAAAAAAATGAACATTATCTAGAAATGAAATTTTAGATTCAACTTATAAAGTTTGATATAAAATTAGAGAACATTTAAATCATGAAACAAAAATTAAAAATGTATTTTCATTGTTTAGAGATAATTTCAAAGAAGTTCATAAACATAGAACTGTCGAATTTAAAATTTTAAATAATTTAAATGAAGAAGATTTTATTAAAAATTCTCAAAATTTAAAATTAAAAATTAATAAGACTATTGTTGAATTACCAACAAAAGATTTATTTAATAAAAAAGCAAGTAAAATCATTAGAAAATTTGATCGATCAGAAGTTGAAGTAAATGATGAAAATATTCAAGATTATATAAATAAAATCTCATCAAATGCATCAAAAGATTTAAGAGAAAAACATGATCAAGAAAATAGTGAAGCAAGAGCAAGAGGAGAAAAACCTAATCTAGAGAGACAACATAAAGAGAAAATCGAGTTAGAAAAAAAATTTGTATTTGAAGAAATTAAAGAAATTGGATATTCTGGTGGTCACTTATTTAAACATTATGATGGTATCAGTAAACGAATGGAATTAATACCAGTTATAAAAGCTCATAAACTAAATAATCAAATCAAAAAAGTTTGCGACAATATATCAGATCAAATTACTTCAACTGAATCTATGTTTGAAAAAGTAACCGGAGTTAAAGTTAGTGAACAAATTAGTAAATGAAATACTAAAAATATTAAAGTAATGGATTACATGTTTAAAAATGCTTCTAATTTTAATTCAGATATTTCAAAATGAAATACAGATTCACTTTTAAGTGCAAAAGAAATGTTTTTTGAAGCCAATAGCTTCAATCAAAATATTGATACTAAAAATATTCAAAATGAAATTGGATCTTATATAGCTTGAAATATGTCTAATGTTAGAAATATCAATAGAATGTTTATGGGTGCTACTAATTTTGGAGCTGTACTTGATTTAGAAAATGGTAAATCTGTAAATAATTCATTAAATAATTGAGATGTTTCAAATATTGTTGATATGAGTTTTCTATTTTGAAATACTAAACATTTTAATGCTAATATTTCTGATTGAAATGTTTCTAATGTAGTTAATATGCAAGGAATGTTCGGTTCAGATAGTAGTAATAATTTTAATAATAACTTTAATACTAAACTTTCAAAATGAAACGTAAGTAAAGTTAGAAATATGAGTGGTATGTTTAAAAATACTAAAGCATTTACTGGAATTGATAAAGATTTTTCATTATTAAATTGAGACGTAAGTAATGTTATAAACTTTAGTGAAATGTTTTATGGATCACGTTTTGAAGGTGACATTAGTAATTGACAAATAAAAAGTGCTAAAGATTTAACTGGAATGTTCGCTAGATGTAGTCATTTTAATAGCAATATTTCAAAATGAGATATTAACGGTGTTGAAAAAATAAGTTATATGTTTTTACAAATCCAACATTATGATCAAGATTTATCTAAATGAGATCTTAGAAGAATTGTTCAATCACAAAGACAATATTTTAACGTTGGAGTTGGAATAATAACTAAAAATTTTGAGATAAGAATTGATAACGACTGAAGAGATGAATATCACCCAATAGGAAATAAAGATGTTTTTAAAAGTGAACAATCTAATTGATATGAAAAACCAGAGAAGAAATATCATGAATTAATTAAATATAAAGAAGAAATTCCAGGAACACCACCAACTACTGTAACTAATTTAGTAAGAGAAGAAGGTGTAAGGCTTATTCAAGAAAGTATTAAAGATACCATAAAAGATGAAATTAAAATTACTTTTAAAAACGCACAAGAAGTGAACGAAACAAACATTAAAAAGAAATTAGAAAAGTTGGATGTATTTAAAAATAATTCAGATTTAATTAATGATATTCAAATTTCAATTAATAATCAAAACAAACAAATCATAATTTCAGCAAAAACCGATTCTGATAAATACCAAGGTTCAATAGTTATTTCTTATACTGTAGAAGAAGATCAAAAAACAAACATTCAAGACTTATTAAATTCAATTCAAACAATTAATTTCCAAGCTAATACAAATGTTGACTCAGCAACTATTACAAATCATTTATCAACTCACAATGTATTTAAAAACAATCCAGACTTAATTAATCATGTCGAAATTTCAATTAATAATCAAAACAATCAAATCACAATTTCAGCAAAAACTGATTCTGATAAATACCAAGGTTCAATTACTATTTCTTATGAAGTTGAAAAACCTACAAGTAATACTGGTAAAGTAGTTGGTGGAGTAGTAGGTGGAATTACTACATCAGCTGGAATTGGTGGAGCTGCTGCTTATGTTGGTATTAAACATTTAGATAAAGTGAAATATTTATTTAGATTTAGAAGAAAAAAATAAAACTCAACTTTTGAAAAAAAACAACATAAAACATATTGATTTTAAAAATAAAAAGATATATCATTATGTTGTTATTCTCGGAATATAGCTCAGCTGGTTAGAGCACTCTGCTGATAACGGAGAGGTCGTTGGTTCAAGTCCAATTATTCCGACCATTAAGAAAATAAGTAACACCGCAAGGTGTTTTTTATTTTATCTATATTTTAACTACCACAAGAAATAAAATATCCTACGTTTCCCACTTAGTTACAAAAACAGCACGTTTTTAGTAGCTATATTTTTTATAAAAAAATATAAATATCTATACTTTTATGCTTAAATATGATATAATAGAAATATGAAAAAGTCAAGAAAAGATACAAAAAGACAATGAAGAACATCAATAGCAAGAGTTAAGAAGGGTGAATATTTATCAATTGGGGTGCCGAGAAGAGATAACAAGGGGTTTGAATTCAGATTCGGTTATGGTTATTTACATGAATTGAAAGAATATCACGATGATCCGCTAACTGTGATTAAAGCAATTATTGCAAACTTCCCACTATCTTGAACAAAAGAACAAGCTAAAACAAAATTAGATGAAATTTTCAAAGAGAAAAAATCATTGAAAAAAGAGGTTATAGAAAGGTATAAAGGTTACGAGATTATTGAAAAACTCTTTGATTATTTCGATATTTTTGATAATTGTTCAACTACAAGATCAACAACACTAAAAGATGTTATTATGCAATTAATT
>NZ_LFYS01000075.1 GCF_001199495.1 Mycoplasma sp. HU2014
AAAAAAGAATACAAAAACTTTTTTGATATTAATGTTGATGAAAATAATCAAAAAGTTGTTTTTTTAAAAGAAAATGTTTTTGAAAAAGTTCACAAAAATGCAGGGTTCTCAATAATAGTTTCAAACGTTGATTCTGATTTAGAATTTATACTTACTCAATACAAGAAAAGAGATCTTGTTGAAAAAGCATTTTCAACTGTTAAGACCACTTTTGATTTAAATAAATTTAATGTTCAGGATAGATTGGTTTTAGAATCAAAAATGTTTATTTCATTTTTAGCATTGATTGTTAGATCATATTTCAGTTATTGTATGAAAGAATTTTTAGCTGAAAATGGTCATCATACAGTGAATACATTGTTTAGTGAATTATCAAAAATGGAGTTAGCAAAATTCAATAAAACATATGTAAGTTCTTATGGTTTAAGCAAGACTCAAAAAATAATTTTATCTGCATTAAAAATAACCGAAAAAGATGTAAATCAATGCACGAAAGATATTAATAAAAACCTAAACTAGTCACACGAACGTGAAAAGTTCAGGTTAAAAATAACAATATTAATAGTTCATCAGATAAATGAACAAAAGATACTGCCAAAAAAAGCTATTGCAAAATCTATATCAAATTCAGCTTTACAAGCTACAAATGACAATTTAACAATCAATAAAACTATAAATAAAGCAATTGATCAAGTAAACAGTAAAACAAATAAATCAATAGAAGATACTTCAATTTTTAGTAAAGATGAAGTTAGTTATATTTCTCAAAAATACTTTAGAGTATTAATGGATAATAATGATAATGCAAATGCAATGTCTACTCAATATGATTTAAATGTAAGTTATGATGATACCTTTCAAACAGCTGTAGAAAAAATCCTACGTTTCCCACTTAGCTACAAAAATAGCAGGTTTTTAGTAGCTATATTTTTCATAAAAAAATATAAATATCTATACTTTTATGCTTAAATATGATATAATAGAAATATGAAAAAGTCAAGAAAAGATACAAAAAGACAATGAAGAACATCAATTGCAAGAGTTAAGAAGGGTGAATATTTATCAATTGGGGTGCCGAGAAGAGATAACAATGGGTTTGAATTCAGATTCGGTTATGGTTATTTACATGAATTGAAAGAATATCACGATGATCCGCTAACTGTGATTAAAGCAATTATTGCAAACTTCCCACTATCTCGAACAAAAGAACAAGCTAAAACAAAATTAGATGAAATCTTCAAAGAGAAAAAATCATTGAAAAAAGAGGTTATAGAAAGGTATAAAGGTTACGAAATTATTGAAAAACTCTTTGATTATTTTGATATTTTTGATAATTGTTCTACTACAAGATCAACAACACTAAAAGATGTTATTATGCAATTAATTTATCAAAGAATTAAAAATCCGATTAGCGTATTTAACACTTACAAAACAATAAAAAAAGAAAGAATAGATATTCATTCAAAAAATTCATTTTACAGATCATTAGATTATATTGCAAAAAATAAAGACGAGATTCTGAAAAACTTAAACAAGAAAATTTGTGATAACACAAATAGAAAAATTGATGTTTTGTGATTTGATGCAACAACCGCATATTTTGAAACATTTTCAAGAGAAGGGTTTAAAAAGCCTGGTTATTCAAAGGATGGAAAATTCAAAGAAGATCAAATAAAGAATTCCAAAAATATACACTATATAAGACAAGATAAAATCATTTCTTCATCCTTTTTTGAAATTTTACCAACTATTCAAGAACCACCCATAATATTTATTTTGTATTTTTTATAAGAGTTAAATACTTTTAGTGCTTCACTAAAAGTTTTTTCATTTAAGATACCTCTTTCTTTGAATTTATTTTTTATTCTATAACCAATAATTGTAGAAAGCATTTTAATAAATTCTGCTCCATAAATTGAAATATCACTCTTTTTATTTACTTCTTTAAGGTTCAAGTTATCTTGATAAAACTTGTTAACTAGCTCGATTTCTCATCTTTGTTTGTACATTTTATAAATATCAATTGGTTCTAGATCTTGATTAGATATATAAACTATAGTTCCAAACTTATCTTTTAGTTTTTTATAATTTTCTATTGTATATTTTTTACTTTTTAAATAGTCACTGTGTTCTTTTGAAAATCTATTATTATCTCTAAAAGCATAATAAAATTTGTTTTCATGCTTTAGTTTTTTGTAAAAAATGGTGTTGTCTTTATTGCTAAATTTTTCTTCCATATCATAAATATTAAGTTTATGTAAAATACTCAAAGAACGTTTTATAGGAAATATATAACCTACTTGATCTGGTATATTTTTACCATTACTAACCCCTTTATCTACTATAATAACCCCAGTTTTTATATTAGTTTTTTCTAAAAAATCAGGAAAACTAGAAAAATCAACGCAATTACCACGATATGGTAAAGAACAAATTATATCTTTTGTTGTTATATTAAAAGCAGTAACGATTGATATATTTTTTGTATTTTTAATTCTCGATTTATATGATAAAGAACCAAATGATGTTATTCTACTATTGTAATTTTTAAGCATACCATCAATAGCAACAAGGTCATTTGCATTTGTTTTTTCAACCCTTTTTCTAATAAATTCAATAATTTTATTGGTGTCGCAACCAAGCTTGTAAATAAAATTTGAAACGGTACTTTTTGATAATTTCATATTTGGAAAATCTACTGATAAAAATGATTCTTCATAATATTTCTCTATTAAAGAATCATTTGCATCTGGGTTTAATGTTTTCATAATAGCAATTGCAAAAATTCTAAATGCCTCAACACCATAAACGTGCATCAAGTCTTTCAAAATATCATTTGAGAGATTTTTAGCAAGCATATAGTCACCATAATTTTTTGGTCTTAATTCTATTGATATTTCTTTTTTAGGTACGTATTCTCCATTTATTATATGACCTATGACAGGTCCGTTTTTTGGATAATTCTTACCATTTTTATATTCACATCCAATTCTTTGAATAACAGCTCATGATTTTCCTGTTAATTTAACAATAGTATTTTTAGGTCTTGGAACTTGCCTTATTTCTAACGGTACAGCCATAATATCTTTCCTTTTCTATAGTGTATTATATAGTATATTATAACATAAAAGAGAAGTCTTTTAAAAGTATTTTTTAAAAATTTTATTAATTTTTCTAAACAAAAAGAGTACATTTTATTACTAAAACATACTCTTTTATTAAAAATCTTCATTTTTTAATTGTTTTTGTGCTATTTTAACCGAAAAATATAGTGTATATTTTTGGAATTCTTTAATCAAATTGTAATAGGAATGGCAACCGATGAAAACGGAATTCCATTACATTACAAAGTTTTTCCTGGCAATAGTGCTGATTAAAATACATTTATTCCTTTTATGCTAGAAATTGCAGACCTTTATGAAATAAACACAGTAACTATTATTGCTGATAAAGGTATGAGTGTTAATAAAAATATTAGATTCTTAGAATCTAAAAATTGAAACTATATAATTTCTTATAGAATGAAAGCTGGTAGCAAACAGTTTAAAGAATACGTTTTAGATGAAAAAGATTATATAACTGATGGTTCTTTTAAATATAAAATTCGTGATATAGCATCTTTTTACAATAAAAAACGACCAAACGGTCATTTCAGAAAACAGATAATAACTTTTAGTAAAAAACGTGCAATAAAAGATAAAAATGATAGAGATATCTTGGTTCAAAATTTTATTAAAAAGATGAATAAAGATAATTTAGTTTCTTATGACAATTTAGCTGGTTCAAAAAAATATAAGTTTTTTAAACCTATAAATAAAGGTACTTTTTATGAATTGGATGTAGCAAAAATAAATGAAGATGAAAAATACGATGGATATTATGTTTATGAAACAAATAGAACTGATTTATCTGTAGTTGATATTGTAAATTTACATTCAAAACAGTGACAAATTGAATCTAATTTTAAAACGTTAAAAGGTAAGTTGTCACTTCGTCCAATGTATTTATCAACATGAAATCATATTGTTGGATATATTTGTTTATGTTTTGTATCTTTAGTGTTTTTAAATTATGTAGTTTACCTTTTGAATTCTAGATTAGGATTACAAGGTAAAAATAGAATTACTGAACATAAAATGATTAACGTTATTAAAGATGTCAAAGAAATTGAGATATTTGTAAACAAACAAAAAACAGAAACAATACAAGTGTTTAATGATGGGTTAAAAGAAAGTTGAGATACTTATCACACTCTTTTAGAAGTTTTAAAAAAAATAACAGTTGACTTATAAATTTAGGTTTATAAGTTTAAACTGTTATTTTTATGCTTAAAGTGGGAAACGTAGGAAATAAATCAATAGAAGATACTTCAATTTTTAGTAAAGATGAAGTTAGTTATATTTCTCAAAAATACTTTAGAGTATTAATGGATAATAATGATAATGCAAATGCAATGTCTACTCAATATGATTTAAATGTAAGTTATGATGATACCTTTCAAACAGCTGTAGAAAAAATGCAAGACTATGTAATTCAACATGAAAAAGCTCAAGGTCGAACAGCTAATGTAAATATTTTTTTAAAAGATCAAAGTTTAGCTAATGAATCTTTATTTGATTCAAATAAAGATTCATATTTAGACTTAGCAAATAATAAAATTGCTGATGAAATTGAAATTACAATATCAAGTAATGGAGTTTCTCGTGATGATGTTTTTGGATTAAAAAACATTAATCTTGTTTCATCTAAAAAATCAGTTTTAGGTGATGCTCAATCATCAAGTAATGTTTTTTCTAAAACTGTTGATGCAATGTTATCATCTCAAAATAGTATTGAAATTTCACATGATATTGACACTTCTCATTCACTAGAAGATGTATTTAATTCATATTCAAATATGATAACAAACAGAATTAAACAAAAAATTTCACTTGTAAGAAACAACTTATCATCAGTTAAAAATGACAATTCAATTTATAAAATTAAAGTTGATACTTCTTCAATCAAAGGTCTTGATATAACAAAATCAATGTATGAAAGCCAAGAATTGCTAGGTAAAATCTTTAACAGAGAAGTTGAATTACCAGTTCAATTAATTAATACTCAAACAAATAAAGTAGTTTCAAAAGGAGTATTTAATCCTAAAATACAAATGGATGTAACTTCATTCTTTGAATGTATGAACTCAATTGAAAGTGATTCATCAGATGGATCATTACCTAAAAAAGTTAACTTATTAGGTGCAAAACAAACATATAACACTGATACTACAATTGCAAATATGGCAAATTATTGAAATAAAATTTTAAATCAGTTAGTTGGTGATTATTCATTTAAAGTTACACATGATTCAGATAAAGATTTGAATACAAAATTACAAGCTCAAATGAATGACAGCACACCTTTTGATAAAACACAATTCAAAGATGACGGTATTCAAATAGGATATACAACAACAAGAGGTGCATATAGAGTTATTTCAGATTCTGATGCTTTATTACAAGGAGTTACTCCTTCACCAACTGTTGAAAAAGCAATGCACTTTAAAAAAGAATATTCAAAATTCTTTGATTCATTATATGCAACTAGAGATGTTTTAAAATATTTCATAGCTAGTGGTGTTGCATTAACAATTGCTGAAGCTGCTTTAACAATTGCAGAATGATCTGAAATGGATGTATTTGACGCTTCAGTCACAACTGCTGCTACTTGTATGGCTGCAACAATTACTGTTATATCAGCAATAGCTATGAGAAATATTAATAAAGCATTAGATGAAGCTAATAAAACTGAAAGTGTTGATATTTCAAAAATTGATAATTTCGATAATTATAAATCATTAGTTATGAAATATCTTGACGAAGTTGCTCACTGATCAAGTGTTATGCAATATGTTTCAATAGTTATGACAATTTCTACAGCTGCAGTTTACCCATTCAGATCTGCAATTAAAGATAAACTTGCAAAACTAAGAGAAGCTGCTGAAGTTGTAGAAGGTGCTGAAAAAAGTCGATCCATCATGATTAGTTAAATATAATGTTGAATTAGTTGCAACAATACTTACAGGAGCAACAATCGCTTGAGGAAATGCTATTAATAACTTCGGTCAAGGTTACTTTGCGTTAGATATAGCGGGTGATGAATAGAATTTTATAAATATTAATACTAAAAATTGAGTAATTTTTTAGTATCTAATCTGAACTTTTAACAAGTGTGTAACTGAAACCATAAGAAACACTTTATCTAATATAAATAATGGAATTGTTAATGAAATTATAGAAGAATTAGATATCTTAAAAGAAGTGAAAAAATTAGTACACATAGAACTGTAAATGAAATTATAGAAGAATTAGATATCTTAAAAGAAGTGAAAAAATTAGTACACATAGAACTGTAAATGAAATTCATAAATTAATAATAATGATATAATAAACATATACAAAAATTGGAGGGTTTATTTATGTCAAACTTAAAAGCTCAAAAGAAAAAAGAATCACAAATGTTAAGAGAGCTAAATTTAATATTACAAAGAGAATTACAAAACCCAGTTTTAAATACAGTTTCAATAGCTGAAGTAAGACTTTCATCTGATGGATCTCATGCTAAAATTTTCTACTCATTCTTACCAATTAATCAAGATATTTCAAAAGAAAATGTTGGTAAAGAAATTGAAGAAGGATTAAAAGAAATTAGAATGATTTTAGCTTCTAAATTAGATTGAAGAAGTGTTCCGAATTTAACTTTTGAATACGATGAAAGTTTAGATCGTGCAAATCATATTAATGAAATTTTAGCTGAACAAAATTCAAAATAAAAATAAAATTACCAAGTTTAAACTTGGTTTTTTTAAGTTAGAAAGAATAAAATATGAATCAAAAATCAGGAATTTTAATACTAAATAAACCTAAAAGCATAAGCACTAATAATCTTATTCAACAAGTTAAAAAGAAGTTAAATATTAAAAAAGTAGGACATTGTGGAACTTTAGATCCACTAGCAACAGGAGTTGTAATTTGTTTAGTTAATAATGCAACTAAAATAAGTGATTATTTATTAAATAATGATAAAAGATATATTGTTACTTTAAAATTATTTGCTCAAACTAGTAGTTATGATGCTGAAACTGAAATTATTAAAACTGAACCAAGTTTTGAAATTGATCCAACTACTTTAAATAATGTTATAAATAAGTATAACAATTATACTTATGATCAAACTCCGCCTATTTATTCAGCTATTAAAGTTGGTGGTAAAAAATTATATGAATATGCTTTAGAAAACAAAACAGTTGAAATCAAATCAAGAACAATCACAATATATGAAACTAAATTATTAAATTATGATAGTAAAAATCATGAACTAACTTTAGATGTTTATTGTTCTAAAGGAACTTATATAAGAAGTTTAGCAGTTGATATTGCTAAAGATTTAAACACCATTAGTTATGTAAAAGAATTAAGAAGAACTAAATCAGGATCTTTTGATATAACTTGCTCAAAAACTATTGATCAAATTAGTTGAGATAATCTAATAACTATGTATGATGCTATTAAATTATCTGATTATAAAATAGTTAATTATGATGATATTTTAAGTGTTAAACAAGGTAAAAAAATAAAATTAGATGTTAATTCAGATCTAGTTTTTATAAGTGATAAAGATAATAATTTAATTAGTTGTTATGAAAGATTAAATGATGATATTTTTAAAACTAAAAGAGGAGGATTGGATAATTAATGCAATACTTCAATCAAGCGTTTAGTAAAATAAAACCAATTAAAAATAATAAAAAATCAATTATAACTATTGGTAATTTTGATGGTTTTCACATATATCATCAAAAAATAATTAATCAAGTTATTGATATAGCTAAAAAAGAAAATTTAAATAGTATCGTGATTAGTTTTGATAAAAAAATTAAAAACTTTGTTGAATCTAAAAGTTATCAAAAAATAGCAACAAAAGAACAAAAACTAAACTATATAAACAATCACTTAAAAGAATTAGATTATTTTTATGATATTAAAGTTAATAAAAAATTAACTTTAACAACTAGAGAAGATTTTATAAATGATCTAAAAACTAAATTAAATGTTGTAAAAATTATTGAAGGTGAAGATTTTAGATTTGGTTGACAAGCTAAAGGAGATATTAATTATTTAATCGCTGAATTTGGAGTTGATAATGTTATTGTTGAAAAAAGAGATAATGATATTTCATCATCAAATATTAAAAAACTAATAAAAGAAAACAAAATCCAAGAAGCTAAAAAATTATTAGGAATAGATTTTGATTAAAAAACAAGGAGAAAATTATGAAAAAATTAGTAGCAATTACAGGTGCAAGTAGTGGTATTGGACTAGCTTGTGCTAAATTATTTTCTGAGAAAGGTTATCCTGTTTTAATTATGGCTAGAAGAAAAGAAATTTTAGATAATTTAAATTTAAAAAATTGTGTTACAGCACGTGTTGATGTTAGAGATATCGAACAAATTAAAAATGCAATTATTACCTTTTATTTAAAAGACTAGATACAAACATTCGATTTTTGTCAAGTCTTTTTTTTAGTAATTATAATGTAAATGTTTAAAAAATATAAAACATATTTCATTATTAGAAAAACATAAGAATATAAAACAAATAGAAAGGAATTATATGAAGTTATTTAAATACCTTTTCTTAATAGAACTTATTGCACAACCAGCTATTTTAATATCAAATATTGTTAATAATACAACTAATAAAATAAGAAATTTATCATTTTTGACACTATAGGTTTAAAATATCAATAATATTGTCAGTATATTTCTTTTCACTTGTATAGTGTCATTTTTTAGTTGTACCATCTAAATACTTATTAGCTGAACTTAATCTTTCCATTATTTGATTAAATGAAAATCTCTCTGTTAATCCTTTTTCTTCAAATTCTTTTTTCATTCTTGAAGTGATTATAGAACTTATTAAGTTTATAAATTCAGTCGCAATTACACTTGTGTTTTGTTGTACTCTTACAAAATCCAATTCAGCAATGTTTTTATAGAAGTTGAAAAATTCTTCAATTTCTCATCTTGTTTTGTAAAGATCATATATTTGTTTTAAAGATAAATCTTCGTTGGAAATAAAAGTAATTGTTCCAAAAAGATTTTCTTTTTCTTGTAAAAGTTCGTTATTAAAATTTTGTTCTCGATTAACTTTATCTAAATAAGCTCTTCGTTCTTGGTTGTAGTCATTTGTGCTTTTAAATGAATATAAAAATTCGGTTTGATTAAGTTTTGCTTTTTTACATAAAATAATAT